>JAFGIE010000184.1 GCA_016929775.1 Anaerolineae bacterium | reverse complement strand
GCACGCGCGCACGACAACGGGTTGTTCCTGGTCTACAGCAACGGGATAGGCGTGGATGACAACGAGACCCGTACCGGCAACGCCATGGTCCTCGACCCATATGGCCGCATCCTGGCTGAAACATGGAAGGCGGGCGACGACATGGTCGTTGCTGACCTCGACGCCTCGCTGCTCGAGGTCAGCACTGGCAAGCGGTGGATCAAGACGCGCCGGCCCGAGCTGTACGGGCCGCTGGTCGTGCCCACCGGCCTCGAACAGGACACGCGCACAGTGCGATTTGACAAGAAAGGTGTCTAGCCAGCACCGGAAGGAGCAGACACGATGACAGAGGTACGCTTGACGCGCGAGGAGGCGAGCTCGGCGGCGGCGATCCAGGAGCGGATCGACGCCCTGGCGGAGACGGGCGGGCGCCTCGTCTTGCCGGCGATGGAGCTGGTCCTCGACCGTGGGCTGGAGCTGCGCTCGGGCGTGGAGCTGCTCGGGCAGGGGGAGGACACGCTCCTCCGCGCCGCGCCGGGTCGGGTCTATCCGCTCGCGGGCTACCACAACTATGGCATGTACGACGTGCCGCTCGAGTACACGGAGGGCCTGGCGCCGGGCATGACCGTCGCCGTACGGGACAACGCGCACGGCGGCTTTTTCGAGACCTTTGCCCGGATCACGTGGGTCGATGGCAACTGGGTCGGCCTCGACTGCGGCCTGCATTCCGACTATGCGGCGAACCAGGGGCCCGCCCTGGTCACCGCCTATCCGCTGATCTATGGCCTGGGCGTCGAACAGGTCGCGGTGCGCGACCTGTGCCTGGACGGGGCGCGGGCCGAGCAGCCAGCCGGGATCGGCGCCTGCCGGGGCGCAGCAGTCTATTTCCTGCGCAGCCATCACTTCCAGGTTTCGGACGTGGTCGAGACCGGCTTTGCCGGCGAAGGGCTCGGCTTTCAGATGTGTAGCCACGTCCGCATCCTCCGCTGCCGCTTTCGCGACAACGCGGGCAACGGGTTCCACCCCGGCGCGGGGAGCACAGGCGCGCTCTTTGAGGAGTGTGTCTCGGAGGGTAACGGCCGGGCGGGCTTTTACTTTTGCGTGCGCGCCAACCACGTCACCGTCCGCAGGTGCACCTTCTCAGGCAACGTGGACTGCGGCGTCTCGATCGGCACGCGCGACTGCTACAACCGGGTCGAGGACTGCCGGATTAGGGACAACCTCGGGCCGGGGATCCTGATCCGCCCGACGGCCCATCCCGTCGAGGTCCACTCGTGCCACATCACCGGATGCCAGATCGAGCGGAATGCTGCAGACAGCGGGCGGGCGCAGATCGACATCCTGGGCGAGGCGCACGACCTGGCGTTTGTCGACAACGAGATTGCCGGCCTCGGGCCTGAGCTGGAGCGAGCGGGGGTCTACCTCGGGCCCTCGGTGGGGCGCATTCGGCTGCGCGACAACCACATCCGGGACTGCTTCCCGGAGGTGATCGCCGACCCGGCGTCGCTGACCGACGAGAAAGGGACGTTCGAGTGTGGGATGGATGCGGTGCGTGAGGTCCACTTCCGGCATCTCTTTTCGTCGATGACAGGCTGAGGCACGGGCATGGACTCGCGCGAACGGACGGCCCTGGCGCTCGAGCACGCGGCAGGCGACCGCATCCCGATCGACTGTTGGGCCTCTGCGTCCATGATCGCCAAGATCGAGCGCGCGATCGGCACCCAGTACGAAGCGTTCCTCGATCGCTACGACGTCGACCTGCGCTACATCCCTGGGCCGCGCTACGTCGGCCCGCCGCTGGAGGATGGGCGTGACATCTGGGGCGTGGAGCGGACGACGATCGAGGTCCAGGTGGCAGATGGGACCGAGTTCTACAAGGAGGTCGCGCGCTCTCCGCTCGCTGAGATGGAGAGCGTCGACGAGATCGAGTGCTACCCGCATTGGCCCTCCCCGGACGCGTTCGACTATAGCATGATCGAGGCGCAGTGCGACCGGATCCGCGATGCGGGCCGGGTCGTCGTGTTTATGGGGGACCGTCTCAACCGCGTGGCCCAGCTCAAGCCGGCCATGTACCTACGCGGGATAGAGCATAGCTTCTCCGACCTCGCCCTCCGTCCCGAGATCGTCGAGGCTATTGTTGGCAAGATCAGGGCTTTCTACGTGGCTTACCTCGAGCGCATCCTGGAGGCGGCGAGAGGCAAGATCGACATCGTCCTCACCGGAGACGACTTTGGCTCGCAGAAGGGTCTGCTGATCTCGCCAGAGACGTGGCGAGCCGTGATCGCCCCTGGCTTCTGGGAATACATCGCCCTGATCAAGCGCTACGGGGCGGTGGCGATGCACCATACCTGCGGCTCGGTAGTCGAGATCATCCCCGACATGATCGCGTGCGGGCTGGACGTGCTGCAGTCGATCCAGCCGGAGGCAGCTGGCATGTCGCTCGCCGCGCTCAAGGCCCGCTTTGGGCGCGAGCTGTGCTTTCACGGCGGGATCTCGATCCAGCGCACGATGCCCTTTGGCACGCCGGAGGCGATCCGCGCCGAGGTGCGCGCCATCGCTGAGACGGTCAAGCCGGACGGCGGGTACATCTTTTGCACGGCGCACAACATCCAGGCCGACACGAGCGTGGAGAACGTGCTGGCGCTCCTGGATGCGTATCACGAGTACGGCAGGTACTGACCAGACGGTGCCTGCAACCTGCGTACATCCGCCTGCCCCTGCTATGTTTCCCCACAGGGCAACACAACAACGAATTGGGAAGGGGAACGAATAGGGCGGGCGGCGGGAAAACGGATCTTGACAGGAGCTCGCCCCCCCTCTACAATGGCGTACGGGACACGCGACGGGCGTGTCTTTTGCTGAATG
>JAFGIE010000183.1 GCA_016929775.1 Anaerolineae bacterium | reverse complement strand
TTCGCGAGGGGACGCCCCCCGCACTCCCCGACCGACGGTGGCGTGCCTATTATACCACACTGCGCTCGTAGAGAGCGTTGCCTTTTCCCCTGATCCGTGGTACGATCAAGTCAGGGTCCGCTTACTGCGCTGCAGAACTGGGCCAGCTGTTTACATAAGCTACTTGACAAAATGCCCAAAGTGTACTATGATGAGATTGGACCCGATCGGACAATAGCTGTACATATATATAGAGATAAAGGTTATTGTAGCCCAAGGCATCAGTATCGTCAAGGGGATGGGGGGGACTGGTGGCTACGGCTGGAGCGGTGGTTCGGGTTCCTCTTCTCTCCCCTGCGGTGTTGCTGCCGCTGCCGTGTTGCCCCCGGTCGGGGTTGGTCGGATGAGGTGGGTGTGGTGGCCCGTGCATGATGGCGAAAAGACCGCATCGGCAATGGGGCGGCAGGAGCAGATGATCGAGCGGCTGGTCGCTTGGCTTCACGAGCGAGGTCTGGCTGCGCCAGCGGTGCTGCTCCTCGAGGTGAGCAAACCCTTGCTACCCATCGGCAGCCAATTCCTGCTGCTCGCGCAGCCGTTGATCGAACCGCTCGGCTCGGCATTGGGCTGGCGCCACGCGGATGGGGCGTTGGCCGAGTGCGCCGAGTTGCTCGAGGACCCACTCGCCGTCGAGGAGGTGTTGGTGCGTCTCGAAAGCCGTTCTGTCGAATGAGGGGACCATGGGGACAACGCTGACCATCGTGACGACCATCCTGGCGATGTTGGCACTGGCGGCGGTTTCGCTGCTGGTGTGGCTGTACACCTGGCGCGCGCGCGGCGGGGCGCGCTATCCCCTGCGCCGCATCCCCGCTTACGAGGCCATACGCGGATTCATGGATACGATTGCCGAGCGCGGGAAGACGGTTCACCTTTCCCTAGGGAGCGCCGGGATCGGTGGGGAAGAGACGGTTGCCGTGTCCGCGGGTCTGGCTGTGCTGCGGCACCTGGCGGAGCATGGCGCCTCACTGGAGACCGCGCCGATCGTGACGGTAGCCGATCCGGTCCTGCTGCTGGTGGCGCAGGACACGCTGTACCGGGCGTACGAGCGCATGGGGCACGCGTCCCGCTATCGTTCGACCGACGTCCGGTTGGTGGCTCCCGACGCAGCGGCGTATGCCATCGGGGCGCAGGACCTGATCAGCGATCCTGGCGTGGACGCCAACGTCATGGTCGGCGCGCTGGGGGATGAGTACCTGTTGATGGGCGAGGCGGGGGCACAGCGCGGGATCGTGCAGGTGGCGGGTTCCAACGCCGTGAACACGCACCCGTTCATGGTCGCGACCGCCGACCACGTGCTGGTCGGGGAAGAGATGTACGCTGCGGGGGCCTACCTGTCGGGCGACCCCGCTCAGGTGGCTTCCTTGCGCGTGCAGGATGTGCTGCGCGTGGCGATCGCCGGGATCATCGTCCTCGGGATCGTGGTCAAGACGCTGCTGGGTTAGGCACTGGAGGATCCCGTTGAAGCAGGAGCTAAAGAGCGTGTACCCGCTGATCCTCACCGTGGTCGTGATCTCGACAGGCGTGGTCGTGCTGCTTTCGCTCGTGATCGAGAGCTATGTCCTGGAGAGCCTACGCGCGCTCTTTGTCGAGTGGACGGTGATCGTGATCGCCTTTGCGCTCTTGCTGGGGGTGTTCAATGTCGTGCGCGTGCACGCACGGCGCATTCAGGCGGGCAAGGGGGCGCTGTACAGCGTGGTCCTTGTGGTTGCGTTTTTGGTCGTGTTCATCCCCGGCATTCTTTCCCCAGAGCGCGTTCCGGCGGGCCTGCGCCAGTGGGTCGGGCCCACGGGCGGGGT
Source organism: Anaerolineae bacterium (assembly GCA_016929775.1). The sequence continues at coordinate 20,647 of JAFGIE010000183.1, read as the reverse complement.
CGTCGACTTTGCCTACCGGTATGTACAGCGTCCGTTGCAGGCAACGATGTTCGCGCTGATGGGGTTTTTCGTGTTCACAGCGGCGTGGCGTGTGTTTCGCATTCGCAGTGCGACGAGCTTGGTGATGTTTGTCGCTGCCCTGGTGGTCCTGCTGGGATCGATCCGCCTCGGTACGGCTGGGGGGTGGATGGTTCCTGCCGAGGCGAGCGACTGGGTGCTCAACGTGCCGGTCAAAGCTGGTGCGCGGGGCCTGATGCTGGGGATCGCGCTGGCGACCGTCGTCAGCGGACTGCGCTTGTTGCTCGGGATCGATCGCTCGTACCACGAGTGAGCTAGGTGAGTGGCCATGAGCCAAGATCAGTGGGAAGCCTATGCGCCCGATTGGATGCGCCGGATCCGCGGTTGGGAAGAAGCGCCTGCCTGGCTGCGCATGCAGATCGCTCATGCCGAAGGCATTGACCTGAGCGTAGGTTATGCCGAGGGGGCGGCAGAGGGGTTCGATCTGTCCGGCATTCCGGGGTTTGCTGGGTCGGGCCAAGATGTGGCGTCCGTGGGCGAGGACGCCGCTGCGGGCGCCGGACTGGACCTAAGCGATGTAGACTTGATGGCGGAACCGACCAGCACGGGCTCCGGAGTGACCGATTGGCTCCGTCAGCTCGTGGGGGAGCCGACGGATCAGGCGCCCACTGCCGGTGAGCCTGCCGCATCTGTGCAGGGGGAGACCTCTCCGGCAGGGCCTGCCGTGGAGGGGGAGGCTGAACGGGACGCTGACCTGCAGCCTCCGCGGTCAGGGGTGACCGATTGGCTGCTGAGCCTGGAGGGCCTGGGGGAAGAAGGCGACCAAGCTGGCGCGGCGCCGGGGGCGGCGGAGGGGATCGACTGGGTGGTGCCGGGCGCAGAGGGCGAGGGCCCTACATCTGATGAGGCGCTGCCCGACTGGCTGGTCGACCTGGAAGAGGGCGGCGAGCAAGCGCCTGCCCAGGCGGCGGAGGGGATCGACTGGGTGGCGCCGGGCGCGGAGGGCCAGGGCCCCACATCTGACGAGGCGCTGCCCGACTGGCTGGTGGATCTGGAAGAGGGCGGCGAGCGAGCGCTTGCCCAGGCGGAGGAGGAGAGCGACCGGGTGGCGCCGGGCGCGGAGGGCGAGGGATCGCCGACGCCTCAGCCGCCAGGTGAAGAGCTGCTCGCAGACGAGGGCGCACCCGTGGAAGGGCTGCCCGAAGTGCACTCGGGGGTCACGGAGTGGCTGACGCGTCTTGAGGCAGAGGGCGAGCGGCAGGAGCCGGATCTGCCGCAGGCTGCGAGTGCAGAGGCGCCGGATTGGTTGGCGGAGCTGCGCGCGTCAGGCGCAGAAGCGACCCCCAGCGAGCGAGCGTCCCTTCCGGACTGGCTGGCAGAGCTGCAGGAGGAGGCGCCGGCGGACGCATCTGCGACGGGACTTGTGGGCGCGCAGGAGGTGCCGGATTGGCTCGCTGCCCTGTCGGAAGACGCGGATCAGGTACTAGGGCGCAAAGACGAGCGTGCGCAGGCGGTCGAAGAAGGGCCATCACAAGAGGGCGAGGTGCCGGAGTGGCTGCGTGGCCTAGTCGAGGATGCGCCTGACGCGGCAGGACCAGTGGAACCGGAGGAAGCCGCTCTACAGCCGCTCGCTGCCGAGGAGCGCGGGGACCAAGAGGCCTGGCTGGACGAAGAGGCGCGCGTGCCCGATTGGCTGACGCGGCTACCTGGGGATCTACCCGAGGCGTCGGTCGTAGAGGAAGCGCAGCAGGAAGAGCCGGTCGTAGAGGAGTCGCCCGCGGTTCCCGATTGGCTGCAGGACATCGATGCCCTCTTGGAAGAAGAGCGCGAAGAAGGGTTGAGCACCGAGGTGGTGCTCCCTGATTGGATACAGGAGACCGTCGAGCCCGCGGAGGAGGCGCCATTCCGCTCCCCCGTTGAGGCAGCGCGTCCCGCAGACGAGGAGCATCCGTTCGAAGAGGGGTACATTGCTGGCACGCCTGCGTGGATGGAGGATGCATACGCGGAGAGCGAGCCATTGACCGCGACGGAAGCGGAGGCTCTGCCGGGGCTTGAGGGCGAGCCGATCGAGGAAGCGCCTGCGTGGCTCGATGCCCTCCGCGAAGGCGAGATGGGGATCGACGAACTGCCCGTCGAGACCAGCGGGCCATTGGCTGGGCTCAAGGGGGTCCTCTCGCCGGAGCCGCTGCTGGCGATCTTGCCCCAGGCCGAACCGCGCGCGGCGCACGTCGTCCCGGAAGCGCAGCTGGCGGAGGCCAAGTTGGTCGAAGCGGTGCTGTCCGAGCCCTCCAGTCGGCGCATGCGCCCGAGCGGGGTGCCCACGCGCGAGATCCTGAACAGCGTGGCGCGGTGGGGCATGTACGTGCTCTTGTTGGCGACGATCCTGGTGGCGCCGCTGCAGTCGTGTATCCGGATCCCCGATCTGAGAGAGGCGGATGATTTCTACCGCACGGTGGAGGCGATGCCTGCGGGGAGCGAGGTGTTGGTGGTGGTGGACTATGACCCCTCCCTGGACGGCGAGTTGACGCCGCAGCTGCGCGCCATCGTCTGGCACCTGCTGCAGCAGGACGTGCGGATCGTCCTGGTCAGCCTCACGCCCCAGGGGACGGCGATCGCACAGGACGTGCTCGACGAACAGCGCGGGGCGACCTCTGGACGGGAGTACATCGACCTCGGCTACCTGCCGCCCCATCCCGCTGCCTTGCAGGCGTTCGTCAACAACCCCCTGGGCGGGATGACGCTGTATGGCGCGACGCGGAATCCGTTGGGCACACGACTGGGACAGAGTGTGCAGCAGCTGGCGGATCTCGACCTGATGATCATGGTGAGCGGCGAGCGCGATCACATCCGCTGGTGGGTCGAGCAGGTGGGTACCAGGACCGAAGCGGGGCTGCTGGTAGCGGTTACGTCGGCAGTGACACCCTACTTGCGCCCCTACTACAGCGAGGCTGGCGGCGGGCAGATCGTGGGTATGCTGACCGGTCTCGGGGCGACGGCGCAGTACGAGTCATCGATCGGGGCGCAGTACGTGCCCAGCGCACGCGCGAACTATGTCGTACAGGCCAACGTGCTGATCCTGTTGGCCTTGGCTATGCTGGGGAGCGGTATCGCGTCGCTCGTGCTTCGCCCGAGTGGGCGGCGCGGCGTCGGCGCGCTCGGCGCCTCTACCGGCGAGGATAGATAGATGGACACCGTGGGGACCTGGGTTGCGTTTGGGCTCACCGTGCTGGTCTTTTGCTACCTCGGCAAAGAGATCCCGTTCCTATATGCCGTCTATCGCGTCGTGGCTTACCTGTTTGTGGGGGTCGCGCTGGGATATGGGGCGGTTCTCGCCTGGCACGGGGTCTTGGTACCCCGTCTCTTTCGCTACTTGGGCCAGGGTAAGTGGTTCTATGTCGTACCCTTGCTCCTGTGCTTGCTTTTGCTTTCCCGCGTGCGCCGCTCGTGGCAGAGCCTGAGCCAGCTGCCGATCGCCTTCCTGTTCGGGGTGGGTACGGCGCTTGCGGTCGGCGGGGCGCTGGTAGGGACCCTGATGCCGCAGGTGGAGGCGACCTTTGTGTCCCTTAACCCGGCGCACTATAGGGCACTCGGCGTGCAGGAGGGCACTGCGCCGGCGTGGTTCGTGCTGGACGCGCTCCTCGTGGCGGTCGGCACAGTGGGTACGCTGTTGACGATGTACTTTACGGTGGGTAGGGCCCAGACGCGCGGCGGCGAGGTGCGCAATCGTGCGTTGCAGGTCGCATCTGGGATCGGCAAGGTATTCATCGTGTTCACCTTTGGCGCACTCTATGCCACGACGGCGGTCACCCGTGTCGCCTTGCTGGTGGACCGGGTGCGATTTCTGATTGAGGTGGTGCGACCCTATGTCCTTGGCCTCTAGCAGAGCGAGACGGCGGTACCCATGAGCGAGACACGACCGCACAGCCAGGGGGAGTCGATCCTGGTCGCCGACTGTGGCAGCACGACGACCAAGGTCGTGCTGCTCGACGTCGTCGATGGGCAGTACCGGTTTGTCGGCTATGGCGAGGCGCCCAGCACGGTAGACGACACGTGGGACAATGCATCGCTGGGGGTTGCGCGCGCCGTACGGCAGCTGGAGCAGGTGACCGGGCAGGCGTATCTCGACGGTGACGGGCGGCTGATCTCTCCCGAACGATTGGATGGCGCAGGGGTCGATCGGTTCTATGCGGTCAGCAGCGCCGCCCGCCCGCTGCGCGTGGTCTTGGTCGGCCTCTCTCGTGGGGTGAGCCTGTCCAGCGCGCGGCGCGCCGCGCTGCACACGTACACCGAGATCGTCGAACAGATCGCGCTCGAACAAAAGGGCACCGCCGCGGCGCCGCAGACCGTGGATGATATGATCAACGCCATCTGGCACGCTGCGCCGGACGTGCTCTGCGTGGTTGGCGGGACGGACGGCGGCGCGACAGAGCCCGTGCTCGACCTGGTCCGTGACGTGGTGCGCGTGGCGTTGTACCTGCTGGGCGAACGGCTGCCTGCGGTGATCTATGCAGGCAATGCCCGTTTGCGCGAGGCGGTCACCGCCCTGGTCGAAGAGGTGTCGCCGCTCCACGTGGTAGACAACGTCCGCCCCACTGCCGAGGTCGAGAACCTGGGCCCTGCCGCCGAAGAGATCGATCTCTGTTTCTATGAGCAACAGCTCAAGTACCTGCCGGGCGGCGATGTCCTGCAGAGCTGGGGATCGCGCGTCGTGCTGCCTGCCGCGCGGACGGCTGACTATAGCGTGCGATACTGCGATCGCGCAGGACACACGCACAAGCCCGCCCTGTGTGTGGATGTGGGCAGCGCAAACGTCACGCTCAACCTCTCGCAGAACGGGCAGGCGTTGACGGCGGTGCGCACCGACCTAGGCGTGGGACACAGCATGGCCACACTGCTCGAGCAGGTTGCCGTGAACGACATCCTCCGTTGGCTGCCGTTCGAGATGGACGCCGTCTCTGCGTATGACCGGCTGCGCAACAAGGCGCTTCGACCGGGAACGATCCCGCAGACACACGAGGATCTGCTGCTCGAACAGGCTGCTGTGCGCGAGGTGCTGCGCTTGGCGCTGCGCGACCTGACGCCTGGATGGGCGGGGGGTGAGGATTCGGTCACCGGTGGGGCATTCATCCCGCCATGCGACCCATTGATCGCGAGCGGCGGCGTCTTTGCACACCTCGTGGACCATGGACAGGCAGTGCTGATGCTGCTCGACGCACTCCTGCCTGCCGGGATCAGCGATCTGTACCTCGACGAGTACGACCTGATCGCCATGCTCGGGGCCCTCGCTCAAGAGCGCCCCCTGGCGCTGGTCCAGACGCTGCGCAGCGGGGGGCTGACCTACCTCGGTACGGCGGTCGCGCCGCTGGGACGCGCCGGGGTTGGCGAGCGCGCCCTCCTCGTGCACGCCCAAGATGGCGCGCTGAGGGACGTGGAGGTGATGTGGGGCACGATCCGGGTGCTCGCGCCGCGGGCGGTACCCCTTGGGACGAGCCTGACGCTGCGCCCCGCCCGTGGACTGGACATCGGAGCAGGGCGCGGCAAGGCGATCACTCTGTCGTACAAGGGCGGCACTGTGGGCCTGGTGATCGATGCCCGCGGGCGCCCACTCCCCTTTGCTAGAGACAGCGCGACACAGCGCGGACAGGTCGGGAACTGGCTGCGCGCGTTGACGAGCGCCGGCGGCGCCTGAGAGAGCAGGACCTATGCCCTACGCAGAGTGCTATGTAACGCCACAGGCAACGATCCGTCGCAGGCGCGCCCTGCCGGTGCCTGGGCGCGTGCTGTGCCGCTACGGTGACCAGGTCGCGTCCGATCGGATCATCGCCGAAGCGGACGTGGCAATGGGGTATCACTTGCTCGATCTGGCCTATCACTTGCAGACACGCCGCATCGACATGGGGCGAGTGCTGGTCAAGAAGGTGGGCGATCCCGTCGAAGCGGGCGAGGTGATCGCCCGTGCGGGGTGGCTGTTTCGCACCGAATGCCGGTCGCCGGCAAAGGGCAAGCTGATTGACGCCCGTCGCGGCAAGGTCCTGATCGAGACGGTCCCCGAGCACATCGACTTGCGCGCGCTCTATCCGGGCAGCGTGGTGAACGTGATCCCCGAGCGGGGTGCGCTGATCGAGATCACGTGCGCCTTGGTCCAGGGCGCGTGGGGTACGGGCCGAGAGCTGCGGGGTCAGCTGGACTGCGTGGTGCCCGATCGCGAGTCCGTGTTGACCGCCGACATGATCCACGTCAGCCAGATGGGCACCGTCCTCGTCGGCGGACGGACCCTCGACCGCAGGGCGATCGACGCCGCGGTAGAGAACGAGGTGGGCGCGGTCGTCGTCGGCAGCTTGAGCAGCGGCTTGCTCCCGGCGATCGAGGCGAGCGGGCTGTCGGCGATCGCTACGGAGGGGTTTGGCGACTTTGCCATGAGCGCGCGCATGTTTGACCTGCTGCTCTCCAACGTGGGGCGGGAGGCCTGCTTGAGCCCTGCCGTACGAACGCGATGGGCGGTGCACAGGCCCGAGATCGTGATCCCGCTCGCACAGGAGGCGCGTGCGCCCGCGCTCGAACCGGGGATGGATCTCGCCGTCGGCAGCCCGGTGCGCGTCCTGCGTGCGCCGTACGCCAACGTGTTGGGCCAGGTGAGCGCGTTGCCGGCAATGCCGCGCCGCTTGGCGTCTGGCGTGCGCGCGCGCGTGGCGGAGGTGGATCTGGGGCCAGTGGGCAAGGCGTACATCCCGTTTGAGAACTTGGAGATCCTGCGATAGGGGATGGCGGGGCGCTGGAGCCGCAGGGCCTCGCGACTGCGCGCTCTGCGGCGCCATCCCTGTCCGAGCAGCGCGACCATCCGTCGAGATGAGACGTTGATGCAGAGAGGAGCACAGCCATGAGCCTGGACGATCGACTGTCGTTCGGAGACAGTTCCTCGGGCAGCTTGCCTCCCGAGCCGGAAGAGGCGCCGCGGAGTAGGCCGAACCGGGTGTTCATCATCATCGCGATTGCCATGGGGGGACTGATCCTGTTGGGTGCGCTCGCCCTGGTGGGTGCACTCGTCTTCTGGGTGCCGCGCCAGCAGGAACAGCAGGCGGCGTATGTCACGCAGACGGTCGATGCGATGACGCAAGAGGCGGTGGCGTGGACACCGACCTTTACCCCACCCCCCACGTTGCCGCTGCCGACGTGGACGCCCACCTCGCCAGCGACATGGACGCCCATCCCCAGCCCAACGGCAACGCGGGTGGTACAAGAGGGTGGGGATACGCCCACGCGCACGCCCACGCCCACCAAGCCCTCGGCGGAGTGGGGTGCGACCACGCCGGGGACGACGCCCGCAGCCGGACTGGGAGGCTTTGGCATGGCTGCCATCGCCGTCGGGCTCGCCGGGCTGGTGTTCGCCGTGCGCAAGCTGCGATCGGGGTGAGACGGGGCGGCTAGGCAAGACGGGGTATGGCTCTGGACAGGACGGCGTACATCTCACGTGCGGATGAGCTCGCCACGATCCTGCGCTGTGTCAGCGATGCCGAGAGCTGCGCGGTGGTCGGGCTCAGCAACATGGGCAAGTCCGTCTTGCTCCGATCGGTCCAGACGGTCGCCGAGACGGGCTATGGAGGCGTTCGCGCCGGCGACCTTGCGTTCATCTACATCGACTTTAACCTGATGGTCGAGATGACGGAGCAGGGGTTTTATGAGCTGATCCTGCGCAGCGCATTGGCAACGCTTTCCGAGCAACCCGCACACGCCGAGCTGTGCGACCGGCTGCAGCAAGCCTACGACAAGGTGATCCGCTCGAGCAATGCCTTCTTGATCCCGCTCGGGTTCAACGAAGGCATTGTGTTGCTGTGCGAGAACCTCGGACGACAGGTCGTGTTCCTGTTTGACGAGTTCGATGGCCCTTTCCGCGAGATCGATCCGCGCGTGTTCCTCAACTTGCGCGCACTCAAGGATCGCTACCCCGACCATCTCTGCTACGTGGTCGCGACAGGGCGTCCGATGGCGAGCATGCGAGGGGAAAGCGAGATCGGCGAGTTCTGCGAGCTCTTTGCGCACCAGACGCTCTATCTTGGCCCGCTGAGCTACAACGACGTCCAGCACGCCGTGACCGCCTTTATGGGCGAGGAGCACCTCCCGGTGACGGCGCGCGATGTGGATTTCGTGTGGACTCAGACTGGGGGGCATCCCGGCATGCTGAATGCCGTGTGCCACGCCCTCGCTTCCGTGGGCGGCGTCGAGGACCCCGATGGCTACCGCATGGCGCGCGACAAGCTCGACAGCGATGCCAACGTGCGCAGCGAGTGCGTCAAGTTGTGGAACGGGCTGCGCCACGAGCACCAGGCGGCGCTGCTCCAATACGCCGCTGGAGATGGGGTGGACCGGCAGCAGCTCGCGATGCTGCAGCGCATGGGCCTCTTGAGCGGCGATCGCGAACTCGCGGTCACCGGCGCGCTCTTTGCGGGTTTCGTTCGCCGGCAGCGGTTGGTCAAGACCCCCTACGTCCCGGGGGTGCGCGTCGACGTGGACAGCGGGGAAGTGTGGGTTGACGGCGCGCGTGCAGAGACGCTGACGGATCTCGAGTACCGGGCGCTGCTGCTGTTCTATGGGCGCATCGGCGAGATCTGCGACAAGTACCAGATCGTCGAGGCGGTGTGGGGCGATGACTATATCGACGAGGTCGACGACGCGCGCATCGAAAAGCTGATCAGCCGGCTGCGCAAAAAGCTGGAGGTCATCCCGGACAGCGCACGCTACTTGGAGACCGTGCGGGGGCGCGGGTACCGGCTGGTGCGGGCTTAGGCGCGGGGAGCGTGCCTCACAGGTATACGCCCTGATCGCACAGAGGTAAGAAGAGAGGCGCGGTTTGCATCCAGAACTTGCAAAACCGTGCCTTTTGTGTTATGCTCTCCCCCCGGACAGAGTCCGGTCGAGGGCAACAGCGAGTGGCCCTGCTGCCAGGAAGTAGCGAAGGAGATTATTATGTCAACTGTTGAACGGACGATTACCGCCGATATGACGATCGGCGAGGTGCTGAAAAAGTATCCCGAGAGCCTCAAGGTGTTCCTGAGCCACGGGCTGATGTGCGTGGGCTGTGCAGTGGCGCGCTTTGAGAACATCCGCCAGGGCGCGACGGCGCACGGGATCGACGTAGACGCGCTGATCCGCGACCTGAACGAGATCGTGCCCGCGCCGCAGGCCTGATCGCGGATTCGAGGTATCCTCCCGCGCTAGCCTGCAGGAAAGCGCGGGCTGTACGTCATCTCGCCGGCAGCACGACATAGAGCGAACCCGCCTCTCACTGTGAGAGGCGGGTTTTTGTGGTGCGTATGGGCGAGCGTGTGGCCGCTAGAACCGGACCAGGTCGTCGACCACGACCGGGAGACCGGTGCGGATCGACTTGTTGGCGGCGATGCCGGTCAAGATCGACATGGCGCCGTCGACGTGCGATGCGGCACGGTGGAAGCGGTCGTGCTGGGGCTCGCCAAAGATGTCATCCAACATGACGACGTCGCCCCCTCCGTGCCCGCCGACGCCCTCCTCGAGCGCGACGTCATAGGGCTCGCCCCACATCGGGAACACGGTGATGCGCCGCGTCCTGGCGGCGCCCTCTGCCGCGGCGTCTCCGCCCGCGCTGACGTACGAGTTCTCGGCGACCAGGACCTGGATGCGTCCCTTGTCGCCGTTCAGCCCGACGCGAAATCCCTCCCACGGCATATAGGCGTTGAGCGAGTAGGTCATGATCGTGTTGTTCGCATAGCGGACCATGACGCCCATGGTGTCCTCGATGCTGATCCCGTCGCCAAAGACGCTTTGGTCGCGATAGTAGCCATCCTCGTGCTCGGCGTCCAGGTATAGCTCCTTCAAGCGCTCATTGGCTTCGAGGTCGAGCGCAAACGGGTCGTCCTGGGCGTGCGCGCTGCCGTGGGCGCGCGAGTAAAAGTCGACCACGCCCCGCTCTTCGGCGTTCTCCCGCCCGTAGAACATCAGATCGCCCATGGCAAAGACGATCTTGGGACGGCTGGCGATCCAGAAATTGATCAGGTCAAAGTGGTGGGTGGCCTTGTGGACCAGGAGACCGCCGCTGTTGCGCTTGTCGCGATGCCAGCGCCGGAAATAGTCGGCGCCATGCCGCGTGTCGAGCAGCCACTCAAAGTGAATCGAGTTCACGTTTCCGATCGTCCCGTCCATCACCAGCTCGCGCACCTTTGTGCTGTGCGGGGCATAGCGATAGTTGAACGTGACGCGGAGGCTGCGTCCCGTCTCCTTGATCGTGTCCAGGATCTTCTGGCACTTGACCTCGTCCACCGTCATGGGCTTCTCGGTGATCACGTCGCATCCCAGGCGCATGGCGCGCGTGATGTAGCGGTGGTGCGTGCGATCGATCGAGGTCACGATCACGACGTCTGGCTTGCGCTCTGCGATCATCTGGTCAAAGCGGTCGGGCTTGTAGGTCGGGATGGGGGCTGTGCCGTATGCCTCGCTGAGCGCGCGGTTCACATAGTCCATGCGCGTCTGGTTGATGTCGCACAGCGCGACCAGGTCCGACGTGTCGGCGTAGCGCGATGCAAGTGCGTGATAGTACATGCGGGAGCGCCCACCGGTGCCTACGATGGCGTATCTCTTGGTCATCTCGCTCTCCATTCGCGGGGTGGGCCGGTCGAGCTACCGGCCGCGGATATGCATGGGCATGATCACGTGCACAAAGTCCTCCGATCCGAGAGGCCGGATCACGCCAGGCCTGCCGGGGGAGGAGGTCTCGAGCACGACTTGTGCGCTGTCCAGGACCGAGAGGACATCGATCAGGAAGCGCACGTTGAACGCGATGGTCAGCGCCTCGCCCTCGACGCTGGCGTCCAGTTCGCCAATGCTATCGCCCATCTCGGTGCTCGTCGCCGTCATCTTGACCGTACCGCTGCCCAGGTCTGCGCCGGGCGCGATCTCGAGGTGGACGACGTTGGCCTCGCTGCGCGCAAAGATGTTGGCGGTCTTGCATGCCTTGAGCAGGTCCTCGGTGTTCATGATCGTGCGCGTGGTATGGGAGGTGGGGATGATCTGGCGATAGTTCACAAAGTTGCCCTCGATCAGCTGCGAAACCAGGTCGATCCCAAAGATCCGGCCCTCGTTGGCCCCGCTGTCGCCCTGGAGGTGAAAGAGCACCTGGCTGCGTGCGGGCGTGATGGAGAGCCCGATCGGATCCTGCTCGTCGCCGCTGATGCGCGCCAGCTCGTTGAGCGCCTTTGCCGGGATGACGACGCTCATCGGCTGTGCGATGCGCTCTGGGATCTGGGCCTGGCGCACCGAGAGGCGGAATCCATCGGCGGCAGCCATGGTCAAGGTGTTCTCTTCAAAGCGCGCCAGCACGCCGGTCAGGATCGGGCGGCTTTCGTCGGTCGCCGCCGCGAAAACGACCTGGGCGACCATCTGCCGCAGCAGATCGGGCTCGAGCATGATCTGTTGCTCTTCGCTGGGCGTGGGCAGGAGCGGGAACTCTTGGGCGTCGATCCCGTTGATGTCTGCCTCGTTGCGCGCACAACTGAGGTGGAGCATCTGGTCCTTGAGGGTCAGATCCACGCGCTCCTGGGGCAGTGAGTTGATCAGGTCGACAAACAGCCTCGCCGGCACGGTGATCGCGCCTTCCTCTTCGACCCGGGCCCCGATCCAGCAGACGATGAACAGCTCGAGGTCGGTCGCAGCGAGCTTGAGCTGCGACTGATCGGTCGCCAGGAGGATGTGGGACAGGACGGGAAGCGTGGGCCGTGAGGCCACAGCCCGTCCGACCACGGAAAGCCCCCTGGAGAGGTTCTCTTGGAGACAAGACGTGCGCATCATCACCCTCCTACTCTGCTCCGAACATGCGCGTACCGGCGAGTCGGCGATCCGCCAACGGCACGTCCGTCCTTGGTGTGAGCCAGGGTTCGCGATCAACCATGGGAAAAGCGAGGCCGGTACCGTGATAATATGCGAAAACGCAGGCCTTGTCAAGTGACCCAGCGCGAGGGAGGCCCCGTGGCAGTAGCTCTGCTGCACAGCGCCACATGGCGGCGCCATGCAGGGCGGGGAAAGCGACGACCAGGAAGGGGGTGAGCATGCCCTTCCTGGTCGTCAAGTGCGAGTGGTGCGGCCTAGTCGATCGGTCGGCGTACTGCCTTGCGCACCTCCCACAGCATAAAGGCGATCACAAAAAGCCCACCGGCGATAGGGAGCCAGGACACCGACCCGCCCGTTGTCGGGATCAGCTCTTCCGTTGTCCCTGCAGGCGAGACAGGCGTGCTCACGACCTCGGTCGCCGCTTTGCTCTCGACTGCGCCCCGCAAAAAGATGCCGTCGATGTAAAAGTTAGCGATGGCTTGCATCGGCCACTTGGTCCAGCCGCGGATAAAGAGTGTCAGCTGGTCGGTCTCGGCCGTAATCGGCACGACGATGTAGTTCATGGTCGGGTTCTGCTCGTCCAGCGGGATGTCGTTCCAGCCCGTGTCGAACCACTCCAGGTCCGCCTGCCAATTCTGGTTGCCCGTATAGTCGATCGCCCACAGCAAGCGGTGCCCGTACTCGACCTGGTCATTGTCGGCATCGGAGGAACGGATCAGCCCGTGCATGGTCAGGGTGTACGTCTCGCCTGCGATCACGTCTACGTGCTGGTAGATGCCGATGTAGCGGTCGGGCTGCCCTGCGCCGACGATCTGCATCAGCTGCGCACGCTCGCCGTGCGAGACGTGGATCGGCTGTAGCTCCTCGACCCAGGTGTAGGTGGCGATGCCGCCCGTGTCAAAGGGCGTCCAAGCGTCGCCCACGCCGTTGTCCTGGAACCCATCCTCGAAGCTCCCGTTGAGGAGGAGGTCTTGGACGACCGTCGCCTGCGCCGCCGGCAGGGAGGCCTGCTTGAGCGCGCCCGCGCCGCCGGCGGTGGACGTGGTCGACGTCTGACCTGCCGGAGCGTCCTGGGCCGACGAAGACGTGGTCGCGACATCGCCAGACGGGGCGGCTGGCGCCTTGGTCGGCGCGTCCGCCGTCTCCGGCGCTGCCTCTGCCTGGGCGGCGGTCGTGGCGGTCGGGGGCACGGTCGTCGGCGTGGGCGGGAGTGGCGTCGGCGTGGGCGGCGGCTTGGTCGGCGTCACCGTCGCGGTCGGCGTCGCGGGTACAGGCGTCGGCGTCGGCGTGAACGTCGGCAGGGCGGTTGCCGTCGGGGGCGCCACTGTGTCGGTCGGCTGCGCGGCAGGCACGCCGCCAAAGACGTTGCAGGCAGTCAGCCCTGCGCTGGCGATCAGGCATAAGATGATGGCCCATAGGACCTTGGATAGCGATCGGCCGGTCATGGCGACCTCCTTTGGGTCCGGAGCAGTCTCTTGTTATGTATATATGATACCATCGTTTGCTCGTTTTGGCAAGACCCAATCGAGCGGGGCGGTGTACGCGTGCTGTGGGGCCTATCGGCTCGCCGCGGCGTGCGCCGGAGCCTTGAAGTCATAGATCCCGTCGTCGATGGCCCAGCGCGCGCCGCATGCCAGGCAATGTAGCTCGGCGTCCGCCAGGCGCCACTGGCTGCGCTCACAGGATGGACAGCGGAAGAGCTGGACGGAGGGCAGGCGTCCCGGGCTCTCGTACACAGCGTGGCCCTCTTCGCGGCGGGCGCGGACAAAGACGCTGGGCGTGAGCTGCCACAGGGCGCCCAGCCCCTGCAGTGCGGCGTCGAGGCCTGCCAAGACGCGAGGGGGGACGAGGCGTTTCAAGAGCGGGATGCGAAAGCGCGAGACGGTGCGGATCCGTTCGACGGCGAGTCCCTGCTCCCGAAGCCGTTCGAACATCCACTGGGGGTGAAAGTCAAAGTTGAGCTCGGCAAACTCGATCGGGGACCGGGAGAAGGGACTCCAGCTCTGGCGGCGGACGGCGTAGCGCAAGATGGACTTGAGGTGCAGTTTGCTCGCGAACTCGAGGAGCAGCGCGCCGCCGGGACTCAGCACGCGGCGGACCTGGCGCAGTGCGCCGGGCACGTTCGCGAGATGGTGGATCACGCGCACCATGGACACCGTATCGACCACGGCATCGGCAAGCGGCATGCGGTACACGTCTGCTGCGACATAGACGTATCGGTCATCGCGCCCCAGCCGCTCCTGCGCCTGTCGCAGCAGTGACTTGGAGTAGTCGAGCAGGATGATCTGATCGTATGCGTGGTACAGGTCCACCAATCGACCGAAGCCGGTGCCGACTTCGAGGAGGCGTGTCCCGTTCTGGGGGAGCAGGCGGCGGAGGGCGTATCGCTCCGCGAGGTCTTCGTACGCGCGTTCCTCTTGGCCCCAGAAGCGGGTGCGGTAGTCAGAGCCCTCGTAGTCGCAGATGGGAATGGTGTCCGAATGCAGATCGGTTGGGCGCACAGTGACCTCTTTGTAAAACGTGAAACAGTGCTCTCTGGCACATGGGCCGGAGGGCCACGTTCACGGCATCAGGGGGCGCTTGGCGGGCATGCCCGCGCGCCGTGGGTAGCGGGTCGGCGTGCATGCGATCTTGGCGATCACGACCAGGTGGCGCGTCTCCGCCAGCCCCAGGAGCTCGACCGGGATCACGCGCTGCACCTGTCCGCCCAAGAGTGTGATCGCGTGTTCCGCCGCCTGTGCTTCCTCGAGCCCCCGCGTGCCCTTTTGCGCGATCACGAGCCCCCCCACGCGGCAGAAGGGCAGCGTGTACTCGGCGAGGACGGGCATATCGGCGACGGCGCGGGCAAAGACGAGGTCGTACTGCTCTCGGTGTGCGGTCTCGTGCGCCACGTCTTCGGCCCGTCCGTGTATGGCCTCGATCTCCTTGAGCGCCAGGTGCGCGATCACGTGCCGCACAAAGTCGACCTTTTTGCCCGTCGCCTCCAAGAGCACCATGCGCATTTGCGGGCAGTAGATCTTGATCGGGATCCCGGGAAACCCTGCCCCGCTGCCGATGTCGACCGCACGCAGCGGACGCGCGGTGTGCGCGTGCAGCGACTGCCTGATCGCGACTAGGCAGCTCAGCGAATCCACAAAGTGGCGGATCTGCGCCTGCTCGTACTCGGTGATCGCCGTCAGGTTGAACCGCTCGTTCCACGTTACCAGGTCCTCGTAGAAGGTCTGGAACGCGGCGAGCTGCTGTGGTGTGAGGGACAGGCCCAGCTGTCCCGCGCCGGCTTGAAGTCGCTCCATCACGCCCTGCCCATCGGTGTTGACCCCATTATAGCACACTCTGGCAGGTCTGCGATAGCGTGGGGCGCCGCCCGCGGGCGCAGGGCGCTGTCGGTCACTCGGGCATTGCGGGCGCCGGTCCAGGGGGCGCCATCGTAAAGTACCCGTACAGCGTCGCCGATAGCTCGATCTGCTGAGGCCACACGCGCAGCCAGTGGATCCACGGCTGGTCGTCCCATTGGTAGAGGCCAACCAGATAGGGCCGTCCGTCTGGGGGCCAGACAATCCCCACGTCCATCCGTTCGTCGGTGGCTGCGCCGCCGCCAAAGCCGTTCTTGTGCGCCAAGGGCACGTCGTCGCCGAAACCGGGGCCCAGCAGCGTACGGGTCGGGTTCCCCTTGAGCAGATCGAACATCTCTTGGCAGTCTTGGGCGCTGAGCGCAGGAAAGGCGGCGAGCAGCGCGCCCTCGCCCTGCGCACCGTGGTACAGGGCCTGGAAGAGGAGCACCTGGTCGGCGAGCGAGGTCTGCATCGACGGATCGGGGTACAGGTCGACCCGCTCTTCGGGGGGCACCTCTGCCGCGGGACGGTCAGGGACCGGGATCCGCTCATGCGAGGGTCCGCCTTCGACCCGGTACCCGGAAGCGATGTAGGTCTGGCGCATGTCGAGCGCCTGCAGGGTCTCGTTGACCCGTTCGAGCCCCGTGGCAAAGTCCCCCTGCCCGATCTGCAGGATCACATCGTTCGATTTCTCGTTGATGCTGTGTGCGGTCATCTGCGCGATCGCGTCTTGTAGCTCGGCGGAGAAGGGGCGCGGCAGCGTGCGGTACGCGGTGACCATGATCGCGACCTTGAGCATGCTCATCCCCGACGTGGTCACGTAGGTGTTGTGGCGGATCTCGCTGCCGCTCTGCAGGTCTTGCACGTAGAGCCCCGTGAAGCCGTCGAAATGCGCGGCGATCTCGAGCAGCGCTGGTTCGATGTCGGCGAGCGTCAACGGCTCCGGGGCAAGCGGCACGAACGCGCGCGTGCCCGCTACTGGGGCGCCGGCGGCAATCGCCTGCGCCAGCTGTTCCTCGACCGCTGCGACGTCGAGCGCCCAGCCCATCCGCCCGGGCAGGAAGGCATAGCCCGTCATAGGGCGAGTCGGTTCCCAGTCCGCAGCGGGCGTTCCTGGGCCGATCCAGCGCTCATAGTCAAACGGGATCGTGACCGGCTGGACCGACGCCGGCAGCGGCGGTTCGGACCACTGCGCTGCCGCCGGGGCAACGCGCGCGGCGATCTCGTCCTCGTCCCACGGCGCAGGCGCCAGCGGCGTGAGTGGTAGCTCCACGGCGCCTACCGCGGGGTCAAGGACCGCCGACTGGAGCGCAGCCCGGGCCCCCTCCGCGTCCAGCGCGATCCCCGCCTTGCCCTGGGCAAAGATCAGGGTGTCCGGGTCCCAGGCGTGTTCGCTCGGCGGCGTCTCGACCTCGTGCGCCAGGGCCTCGACCCACGGGTCGAGGCGTGTCAGGTCAAAGGTATAGGTCAGCGGTAGGCGCACGTCAACCCTTGGTGGGTCTCCGGTCAGCAGGTCGCGCAAGGTGGGCGTGGGTTGGGCAGCGCGCAGCGCCGCCGCCTGGCTCACGATCTCGGCGGCGTTGGTCTGGATGCCCAGTTCTGCTGTCGCCAGCGACGTCGTGCGATCGCCATACCGGACCACGATCTCGCGCTCCGTCGCGGCAGCGGCGCGCGCCTCGACCGCTGCGCGCAGATCGTCGACCGTCAGCCCCCCGGCGTCGATCCCGGCGGCGAACACCCCACGCGGGATGCCCGATTGCACGGCTTCCCATGCAGCGCGTCTCTGCAGCACGTACTGCCAGCTTTGGTACAGGCCCGCGCCGAGGGCTGCCAGCAGCAGGATCGCCCAGCCCCAGTGCCGCCACCACCGGGCCCGGCGCGTGGCGCCCTTGCGCGGGCGCAGCGCGATCAGGGCGACGGTCCAGACCAGGGCGACGCCGATGCTGCCTGCGATCAGGCCCACGCCGAGCCGTAACGGAGCGGCGTCCGTCGGCGCGGGCGGCGGGGGCGAGATGGGCGGTGTCGGCGTGGGCACGGAGGTCGGCGTGGGCGCGGCGGTCGGCGTTGCCGCAGGGGCGGCGACAGAGACCGTCAGGGAGGCGTGGTGTACGAGCTCTCCCCCGCGCGCCGAGATCTGCACGGGGATCTCGCCAGCCTGGGCGCCCGCGCGCACGCCGACCGTGACCTGGATCGACGCCGGGGGGATGACCGGATTCGCAGGCCATGCCGTGTCGAGATCGGGCGCCGGGCTGTCGATCTCGAGCGTGACTGGACCAGCGTAGCCGCGCAGCGCCGACAGCGAGACGGAGATGATCCCGCGCTCTCCCGGGAAGAGCGAGAGCGCAGGCGGCGAGATGGCGACCGCAAAGTCGGGCGTGGCTTCGGCGATCATCACCTCGCGCACCAGGGGCGATACAGCGGGATCGGCGGTGCTGAGGACGATCTGGTAGCGCAGGTAACGCGTCTGCGGCAGCCCGAGAGACGTGAGGTCGATGTGGTTCACGCCGCTGATCAGGTCGCTGGCGGCGAGCGTCCACGGATCCCACGTCTCACCGTCGTGGCTGGTCGCGACCTGAACGCGCAGCGCCGTGGGCGCATGGACGGCAGCGTCGACGGTCAGCGTTCCCCACTCGATCGGGGTCTCGCTCGATATGGGAGCAGAGACGTAGACGCCCTGGGGCGCATACACCGCCGGCGCAGTGACCATTCCGACCCGGTACTGGTCGCCGTCGTAGCCAGAGTGGTAGAGACGATAGGTTTGCCCGTCGTACAGGACAAAGGGTTCTGACGCGACCTGGCTGTCCCATGCCCCCTCCGGCCCCAGATCGACGATCGGGTTGCGCGGATCGCGCGCCCACTCGATACCGTCCGTCGATGTCGCATAGCCGATCCGCCACGTGCCGCCGCTGTGGCCTTCGTACCACAGCTTGTACTGCTCGCCGTCGTACAGCACGTGGGCGCGTGCGACGGCATAGTCGTCCCACGCCCCGTCGGCGCCGACGTCGAAGGCAGGGCGATCGGCGCTGGAGCGCGTCCAGTCCACACCGTCTGGCGAGGTCGCGTGCCCGATCACGGTCTCCTTGGTGTCGTCGGCGACCGAGGCGCCATTGTACCACATCTCGAAACCGGTCCCGTTGTACAGCACGCTGGGCTCGGAGACATAGTCGGCGTCCCACCGCGCATCGTGCGTCTCGACCAGCAGCGGGTTCGCGTCGCTCTTGAGCCAGCGCACGCCGTCGGTCGAGGTCGCATAGTTGATGCTCCAGTCGCCGCCGAAATCGACGGCGCCGTACCACATGTGGAACCGCTCGCCGTCATAGAGGACGGCGGGCGCGGTGATCATGTTCTCGTCGTATCCGCCGAGCGGCCCACGGACCAAGACCGCACCTGGCTGGGGTTTGGTCCAGCGCAAGCCATCCTGCGAGATCGCATACCCGATGTCCATGGGCATCTTGAGGCCCGGTGGTCCACGCTTGCGACCGGCATACCACATGTGGAACTGCGCGCCATCGTAGACGACCTTGGCCTCGCTGATCACGGCGTCGTCCCACGCGCCCTCCGCGCCGGGGACGATGACTGGGCTTGCGGGGTGCTTGTCCCATGCGCCGGGCTGCGAGCGCAAGCGGATCGCGCCGCGCGGATCCCGGTCCAGGCCAAAGGGTGTGCCCAATGCGTCGAGGCCCCGCACGTCGAGGTGGTCGCGCGATCCCGCCATCCAGTCCGCTTGCGTGGTGTGCGTCCACGTTGCCGGCAGCGGCTCCTGGGCGCCCGCCAGCGGCGACGTGCGCGCGCCTGTCAGGACCAACAGGGCAAGCGTGAGGCACAGGATCCGTCGCAGGGATGCCACGATCACTCCGCAGCCCGGTCAGGCCGAAGGTAGGGATTGTCGATGTTAAAGTAGTTGTAGGTGGCGGTGGCAATGTCCGCAAAGATGGGAAAGCTCAGCTCGCCCAACCAGCCCTCGCGATAGTAGATGAACACGACGAGGACGAAATCGCCCTCGGGGGTGAGGACGATCGCCGCATTGGCGTGGGTGTCTTCGACGTAGCCGTGCTTGTGTGCGAGTTGGGCGTCGTCGGGCAAACCGCCCTCGAGCAGGATCGCTTCGTGGTTCTGGGCCATCAGGTCGATCATGGCTTGGCCTTCCTCGGCAGTGAAGGCGCCGGGAAAGGCGACCATGAGGGTGCCGCCCCCTTTGGATAGCTGGTAGATCATCTCCAGGACCATCCCTGCGTCGAGCGCCGTGGTCTGCATGTATGGATCGGGGTAGGTCGTCAGGTCCGTGCGCGAGTTGGCAGGGGTCACGAAGCGCCGGGGCAGTTCTTCGGTGTCATAGGGCGTTGCCATAAAGGTGTTGACCATGCCCAGGCGGCTGAGGGTCTCGTTCAGCTCGTCGACGCCGGCAAAGGCGCTGTCTTCGCCTCGCTGGCGGTAGCCGATCTGCCGCAGCAGCAGGTTCGCGGTAAAGTTGCCGCTGGTGATCATGGTCTCGCGCAGCAACTTGGCGGTCTCTTGATCGGGTTCGCCCGACAGCCAGCGGTAGGTCTCGATCATGATCGGGATCTTGAGGATGCTCATGCCGGCGTAGGCAACGTCCCCGCCGATCACGAGCTCTTCACCGGTCTCCATGTTCTTGGCAAAGACGCTGACAATGCCATTGAACTCCTCGACGCGCCACTCGATCATCTGGCGCAGGAGCGATATGTCCGACCCGGGGGGCGGCGCGCCCTGCTCGTAGATCAGCGTGGCCTCGCGATCTGACGCCGAATTGAGGGCGGCGATGACGAGCGGGATCGATGCTTCGATATTCAGCCAACGCGCCGACTGTCCCCGGCTAAAAGTCAGCGTTTCCATCTTGGCCTGTGGCGGGAGCATGCCACGGTCGTATTCCTTGGCGATGTCGGCAAGGAGCTGTCCCAGCTTCTGCTCGTTCAGGCGACCGTCGATCTCGACGTGCAGGGGCGGCAGGTCGTCGCCCAGCAGGTAGGTGCCAAAGCCTTTGAGGAACGATGCGCTGCGCATCTGTCGTTCCAGATCGGCCCACACCGTGCTCTGCTTGAGCCGGAACTCGACGCGCTGGGGGTGCAAGCGGATGGTGTCGTTGCCATAGTATAGCGTGACCGGCGCGTCGTACGCCTGCTCGACGATCGCGCGCGCTTCCTGGTGGGTCAAGCCTCCGACGGCGAGGCCCGAGATCGTCGTGCCAGGGGGCAACAGCTCGCGGTAGGCGAGATAGCCGTCGAGCTGCAAGATCGTATACAGGATCATCAGGATGATGATCACAAAGACGGAGAACTTGGCGCCCTTCATGACTGGTCTCTCTGTGTTGGTCCGTGCGCCGGAATTCTACACCACCCATCCCAGTACGTCAAGGACGCAGCGTGGGTCGGATGGGTGGTGCAGGCACCACCTCTTCCAGTACGTCAAGGACGCAGCGTGGGTCGGAT
>JAFGIE010000182.1 GCA_016929775.1 Anaerolineae bacterium | reverse complement strand
GGTTCGCGCATCCCCACCAGCGCCACGTCCACGTACGGGTCGGACAGGACATAGTTGAGCAGCAACCGGCCCACGTCCAGCACGTCGATCTGGGGGAAGGCCCGGGCCATCAGGCGCTGAAAGACGCCGCTCGTCAGGGGCCGCATGAGGACGATCCCCATGCCGAGCGCGTCAGCCTGGCGGATCACGCCCTCGTCGTTCTCCCAGTCGGACGGGTGCTGGTACATCAGGTTGTAGCGGACCTGCATCACGTCAAAGGCGCCGGTCGCGATCAGCCGTTCCACGCCGGCAGACGGACCCTCACACGTAAAGCCGATGAAACGGGCCAAGCCTTCCTGCTTGAGCTGCTGGAACGTCTCCAGCCCGCCGCGCTGCAGGATCTGGTCCACCTGCTCCGGATGGTACCAGCCGTCGTGGAACTGGATCACGTCGATGGCGTCGGTGCGCAGGCGGCGTAGGCTGGCCTCGACGCTGCGCCGGATCGCGTCGGGCGCCCACTCTCCGCCGCTGACCTTGGTCGCGATCACGACTTCGCTGCGGTGGCCCTCGAGCGCGCGCCCCACCATCTCTTCGCTCCGCCCGTCGCCGTAGCCGGGGGCAGTGTCAAAGTAGGTATAGCCCAGCTCGAGCGCGCGGTGGATCGTCGCTGTGGCGGCGCGCTCGGCTTCGGCAGAGTGGGCGTCCCAGCGCCCCATATAGTCCGTCAGGCCGAACTGCGCGCCTCCGACGCCGACCTCGGAGACGCGGAGCCCTGTGCGTCCCAGTGTACGATACTGCATGTGTCCCTCCAGACGGCGATCCGCCGCGCTGCGTCCGGCAGCGCAAAGATGGGATGGATCGCATTCTACTCGATGCCGCAGCGGGGCGCAAACGAGCGTCTGCGCCCCGCAGGGACTCGCGCGGCTCCGCCTACAGCAGCGCGGACCGGGCGGGCTTTCAGGCGTACGGGAAAAGCATGGTATAATGGCCCCAGGTAGCGGGTGTGTGGGGCGCGGAGGAGCCTGGTCAGAGATGCCAGACGCGGACAATGGCGATCGGTCTTCCGACCGGCCCAGGGCGATCGTCCACCTAGACCTGGACGCCTTTTTCGCCGCGGTCGAAGTGCTCGATGACCCGTCCCTGCGGGACAAGCCGCTCGTGGTGGGCGGGCGACCAGAGGAACGAGGGGTGGTGGCGACCGCCTCGTACCCTGCACGGGCATTCGGCATCCATTCCGCCATGCCCACCTACCGTGCGCTCGAGCTGTGCCCGGAGCTGATCGTCGTTCCGCCACGCCACGACGTCTACCGCCGGCACTCGCGGCGCGTGATGTCGCTGCTGCGCGAGGCGGCGCCCCTCGTGGAGCAAACCAGCGTCGACGAAGCGTATCTCGATCTCAGCGACGTGGTCGTCGAATGGGAGGAGGCGGTCGAGCGGGCACGTGCGCTGCAGCAGCAGGTGTTGGAAGAGGCCAAGCTGTCGGCTTCGCTGGGCGTGGCGCAGAACAAGCTCGTCGCCAAGGTCGCCTCGGATCGCGACAAGCCGGGCGGGCTGACGGTGGTGCGACCGGGCGAGGAGGCGGCGTTCCTGGCGCCGCTGCCCGTGCGCGTGCTGTGGGGGATCGGCGCCGTCACGGCAGAGCGGCTGGGCGAGATGGGGGTCGTGACGGTCGGCGACTTGGCCCAGGTGCCGCCCGAGGAGCTGGTTGCCCGCTTTGGCAAGCCCGGCAGGGCGATGGTGCGCCACGCGCAAGGGATCGACAACAGCCCGTTGGTCGCCGAGTGGGAGGCCAAGTCGGTCAGCCAGGAGCGGACCTTTGTGCGCGACCTGCGGCGGCTGGATGCGCTGAAGCGGCAGCTGTGGCGGATGTGCCAGGGCGTGTCGCGCCGCCTGCGGCGAGCCGACCTGGCTGCGGGGACGATCGCGATCAAGATGCGATACGCCGACTTTAGCACGCTCACCCGCCAGATGAGCCTCATGCTGCCAACGGACGACGAGGTCGAGATCTACCGGGTGGCGCTGATCTTGTTAGAGCGGACTTGGGAGCCTGGGCGACCGGTGCGGCTCCTGGGCGTCGCAGGACACCACCTCGCGCCGCCGCCGGGACAGCTCTCGTTCCTGTAGCGCCAGGTCTTGGGCCCGGTCTGGGCAGGAGGAGTGGCGCGTGTTGGTGCACATTGCGCTGGGCGTCGCCGTGATTGCGCTCGTCTCGACCTATCTTCCGACGCTGTGGGGTGCGCCGTGGGCGCGGACGGCGATGGACAGCGTCGACCACATGCTGCGCCTGGCGGATGTGCAGCCGGGCGAGTGCGTCGTCGACCTGGGCGCCGGGGATGGGCGGATCGTGATCCACGCGGCGCGGCGCTTTGGCGCGCGGGCGATCGGGGTCGAGATCGACCCGCTCCGGTGGTGTGTTGCCCATGCGGCGATCCGGCTGTGGGGCCTGCAAGAGCGGGCGCGGGTGGTGCGCGCCGACATGTTCGCCTATGACCTCGCCGGGGCGGACGTGGTGACGTTGTACCTGCTGCCGGGCACGAACGAACGGATCAGGGCGCGCCTGGAAGAGCAGCTGCGTCCCGGCGCGCGCGTGGTCTCACACGCCTTTCCCGTGCAGGGCTGGACGCCGGCGGCGAGCGACGAACGCCGCAGGCTGTACCTGTACGAGATCGGCTAGAGGGAGAGAAGGGCCACGGTGTCTCCGTACGTGGTGCCTGCGCGCGAGACGCAGGTCGAGATCGTGGTCGTCAACTC
>JAFGIE010000181.1 GCA_016929775.1 Anaerolineae bacterium | reverse complement strand
TGGGGGCAGGTACGCCTACTTTAGCGACGCCAACCTGCTGCGCGTATGGGTGATGGATCCGACACTCGCCCCGGTGATCGAGGCGTACCTTGGGGGGTTTGGCCACGGGCGCTTGTTGACCGAGAACGAGCGCTGTACGTATGGTCTGACGTCAAGGCGCTTCGGGCAGTACATCTATGTACTGGAGGAGGGACTCGCGTTCGAGCCGAGCACTTTTGCGCGACACAAGCCTGTGGGCATGCACGGCTACCATCCTCTTGTCCCGAGTCAACAGGCGCTGCTGGCGCACTATGGTCCTGCCTGGAATGGCGAGCGACCGGAGCGGATGGGAGATGTGTATGAGATGCTGCGCCGTGCACTAGGCGGGACGTGGTCATGAGGCGCGTTGTGTTGTTTGTGGATCACGCGCACGGCATCGGCGGCGCCGAGGGTCTGCTTCTACTGCTGATGAGATCTGTCGATCGCCGCGTGTGGCATCCTGTGCTTGCCGCGAACGAGGGCGCCCTGGCAGACCGCGCGGCGAATGGCGAAGTCAGCGTGTACTACGTACCTCTTGGGCGGCTGCGCCGATCCCCTCGTGCTCTGATCGCCTGGCTACAGGGCGCGCGACGCCTGGTTGGCATCGTCCGCGAGACCGGTGCGGCAGTCGTTGTCGGCAATACGGTTCGCGGATCGCTCTATGGGTCCCTTGGCGCTGCCCTGTCTGGCGTGCCCTTTGTGTGGTATATGCATGACTTTTGGCTTGGCGAAGCGCAGCCGCGCTGTCTCCTGCCGGATAGGCTGGGCAAGGTGCTCCTTTGCGCGGCGGCGCGCGCCGTGATCGCAAACTCGTCGGCGACGGCGCAGCACGTGAAGTGTCGCCGCAAGACGACCGTCGTACCGAACGGGATCGACGTGCGCCATTTCGCGCCACAGCCAGCGGCGGGAAAGGCGTTCCGGGAGGCGCACGGCATTGCCCAGGAAGCGCCGCTCGTCGGCATGGTGGGCAGGCTGCGCCCGTGGAAGGGGCAGGACCGGTTCCTGAGGATGTTGGCCTCAGTGCGCGACGCGATGCCTGACGTGCGGGGCTTGGTGGTGGGCGGCAACGTTTTCGGCGTTCAGGACGGATACGCGGGGCGACTCGGCGCCCTAACGGCAGAGCTGGGCCTTGGGGATTGCGCCACATTCGCGGGGCAGTTGGAGGACCCGCGTGCAGCGCTCGCCGCCATGGACGTGTTCGTCCACCCCGGCGACCCCGAGCCGTTCGGCCTGGTCAACGTCGAGGCGATGTCGATGGGGGTTCCGGTCGTGGCTTTCGCACAGGGCGCGCTGCCCGAGATCGTGGTACACGGGATGACGGGACTGCTGGTGCCGCCGGGTAACGAGAGAGGGATGGCGGCGGCGATCGTCGAGCTGCTGGGCAGCGAGGGGAGGCGAAGAGAGATGGGAGCGGCGGCGCGGGAGCGGGCAGTGGCGCACTTTGGCATCGAGCGCGTGGCAGCACAAGTAGCCGCTGTGCTGGAAGCGGTGGTGCGTTGACCACCTATGCCCTCGACCTGCGCACCGCGACCGAGCACTATCCGGGCATCGGGCGCTACGCGGCGAGCCTGGCGGCGCACGTGGGACAGGCTGCGCAGCCCGGCGAGGAGGTCGTGCTGCTGCGCCCGGCGGGCGGCGGCGCGCGCTGGGCGGCGTCGATCCCGGGGGCGGGAGAGCTGCGCAGCCTGCAGGTGGCTGCCTCGCCCTTTTCGCTGCGCCAGCAGTGGATGGTCCCGCGCCTCCTGCGCCAGGCCCGCGTGGAGCTGTATCACAGCGCCTACTACTTGATGCCCTACGCGCCTGGCGTGCCGACCGTGCTCACGATGTACGACCTGATCCCGCTGGTGCTGCCCGAGTATGCCTCCGCACGGGCGCGCCTGCTCTTCCGCTGGACGGCGGCGCTGGGGATGCGCGCCTCGGCGCGCGTGATCGCGATCTCGGAGGCGACGCAGCGCGACCTCCTCCGCCTGTTTCGCATCCCGGCGCACAAGGTGACCGTGATCCCGCTGGCGGCGGATCCAGCCTTCGCGCCGCAGACTGCCCAGGCAGTGGCGCGCGTGCGGGAGCGCTACGGCTTGCCGCCGCGATACGTGCTCTACCTGGGGAGCAACAAGCCGCACAAGAACCTGGTGCGACTGGTCGAGGCTTGGGCGCAGCTCCAGCCGCGGGAGGAGACGTTGGTCGTCGCCGGCGCGTGGGATCCGCGCTACCCGCAAGCACGCGCGCACGCGGCGGCGCTCGAGCTGGGGGACGCGGTACGCTTTCTCGGGCCCGTTCCGGAGCGCGACCTGCCAGTGCTGTATAGCGGGGCGTCCTTGTTTGTGTTCCCCTCCGCGTACGAGGGGTTCGGGCTGCCCGTCCTGGAGGCGATGGCGTGCGGCGCGCCCGTGGCGTGCTCGCGGAGCTCCAGCCTGCCCGAGGTGGCGGGCGAGGCGGCAGCGTACCTGGACCTGGGCAGACAGGGGAGCATGGCGGAAACCATGGGCGCTGTCCTCGACGATCCGGAGCGCCGGGCGCAGATGCGGGAGCGAGGACTGGCGCGCGCGGCGATGTTCTCGTGGGCGCGTACCGCCCAGGAGACGCTGGCGCTCTACCGGGAGGTCCTGCGATGAGGATCGTCCACGTCTACAAGGACTACTATCCCGTGCTGGGTGGGATCGAGAACCACGTGCGCGTCCTGGCGGAGGCACAGGCAGCGGCGGGTCACGAGGTGACCGTGCTGGTCTGCGACCCCAGCTGGCGCTCACGCCGGGCAGAGCTAGGCGGCGTGCGCGTGATCCGGGCGGGGCGGCTGGCGACCGTGGCTTCGATGCCGATCAGCGTGGCGCAGCCGGCGATCCTAGCGCGCCTGAGCGCGGATGTGGTGCACGTGCAATCGCCCTATCCGCTCGGAGAGGTGAGTGCCTGGGCGCTCAAGCCGCGCACGCCGCTGGTGATCAGCTACCAGTCAGACGTGGTGCGCCAGCAGGCGATCCTGCGCTTCTATGGCCCGCTCCTGCGACGGGTCTTGCGCTCGGCGGAGCGGATCATCGCGAGTACGCCGCGGTATGTCGAGACGTCTCCTTGGCTGGGACCCGAAGCGGCGCGGTGCGTCGTGGTCCCGCTCTCGGTGGACA
Source organism: Anaerolineae bacterium (assembly GCA_016929775.1). The sequence continues at coordinate 16,673 of JAFGIE010000181.1, read as the reverse complement.
CGGAGCGGTTTAGTCCCGCGCCGCAACTGCCCAGCGGACCGCCATCCATCTTGTTCGTCGGGGTGCTGCGCTACTACAAGGGCCTGGACACGTTGCTGCGTGCATTGACGCTCGTGCCGGATGCGCAGCTGACGGTGGTGGGCGACGGGCCCATGCGGGGAGCGTGGGAAGCGCTGGCGCGGGAGCTGAGCCTGGCAGACCGGGTGCGGTTCGTCGGGCGGGTAGATGACGCGGCGCTGCCCGGCTGGTACCGCGCGGCAAACCTGTACGTGCTGCCGGCAAACGTGCGCGCCGAGGCGTTCGGGATCGCGCTGCTCGAGGCGATGGCGTCCGGGCTGCCGTGCATCACGACCGAGGTCGGGACGGGCACGTCGTGGGTGGTGCAGGATGGCGTGACCGGGCGCGTGGTGCCGGCGATGGATCACGTCGCCCTGGCGGGTGCGATCCAGCAGCTGTACGACCCCAACCTGCGGGCGCGGATGGGCGCAGCGGGTCGGCGGCGCGCGGAAACGACCTTCACAGCGCACGCCATGCTCGAGGGCGTCATGCGGGTCTACGAGGAGGCGATCGCGGCGCGAGGGTAGGCTGGCGCCGGGTGGATGACGGACCCGTTCGCTGCGAGGGAACGGGTCCGGGGCGAGGGGCTATTGGCGCTCGTAGACGCCCAGGAAGCCCTTCAGCGCGGGGTCGTCGGTCCAGGGCAGGTCGGCGCGTTCGTAGCTGTAGGCGGCAAGCCAGTCGAAGGCTGTTCCATAGATGATGATATAGTCGGGCTGCGCCTGAAAGAGGACATAATCCATGTCCATCTTTTCGTGGCCTGGCGTTCCCTCGCCCATCGACGCCACCTGGCGATGGGCGATCGTGAGGTCGTTCAGCCCGTACAGGTCGAGCGCTCTCAGCTCGGAGTAGAAGGGCATCTGCCCGGCGGCGTCGACGGCGATGTATGTGTCGTCCGGCACGTTGTCACGCAGCCACTTGCCCATCGCCGTCCGCGCACGCCCGGCGAGCCGCGCGTCAAAGGGGTCGAGAAAGAGCGCCTTCTCGCCGTGGAGCGAGGAGGCGGCAAAGACCCCCGAGGCCATCCCCACGACGACCACCACGGCGCATAGCGCGCCGGCCCATGCCGGAGGCCTACGCCACTTGGCGAGCTGTCCCCACACCCATTCTCCAGCCACGATCAGCCCCCCGGCAAGCAGCGCATCGTACATGGGCAGGAGGGGTACAAAGAAGCGCCCGACGGACCAGTCCCCGCCGACGTAGCCGATGTACAACGTGTACGCGAGGACCACGAGCACAAAGTAACTGGCCCACGCGCGCCAGGCGCGGCGGAGGAGGGGAAGGAGGGCGATCAACAGCGGCGCCGCACCGAGGTGCATGCGCACAAAGGTGTGGACGTACGACACGCCGCGCGCGCGCTGCGCCGTCGTGTCGCCGAGGGTGACCTTGGCGTAAAAGGTGTTGGGGAGCGGAAACCCGTAGTAGCGCCAGCGGAAGGCGAACCAGGGGACCCAGATGGCGGCAAAGAGTCCCAGCCGCAGCCAGTCCTGGCGCGCCGCGAGCCTCCGGTCGCGCAGGAGACGGGTGGCGACCTGGTGTACGCCGGTCAACCCATAGACGAGCAAGCCCTCAGGGCGCGTCATCGCGGCGAGGGCGAACCAGATCCCCGAGACCGGCAGCCGGCTGCCGTGCCGCATCTCGCGCAGGTAGGACAGGGCGCCGGCAGTGATCAGGAAGGCAAAGAGGGGGGACTCGAGGCCACCCACAGCCCAGAGCGCAAACGAGCCGTCCGCTGCCAGGAGCAGGGCGCCGATCGGGCCGAGCCAGGCCTGGTGCGCCGACTCGACGGCGAAGCGCCGGAGGAGGAGCATGCAGCCCAATGCCCAGGCGAGGCCGAGCACGATCGCAGCCACGCGGACCGGTACCCCAAGCCAGAAGACGGGGATCAGCATCGCCGTCCACAAAAAGTTCGTATAGCCTTCAACGCGACGCTCGCCGACGTTGAACGTCAGCCCGTGACCACGCGCGGCGTTGAGCGCATACCGGAACGAGATGTAGGCGTCGTCGACGGCGTCAAAGTCCATCCACGAGGCATAGAGCAGCGCGTGCGCGAGCAGCAGGAGCGCTGCCAACACGAGATAGACCGTCGGATGGCGGAGGAGGTGGGTCATATGCAAGGGTCCTCGGCACGCAGCCCTCTCGCCGCGCGGCTCCACGGCGCAGCGTGTACCTTTGGGGCACGTGTGGCGGCATTATAACATCGACCGCCTCGCCGGGGCAAGTTTGGGTGCGTAGGAGCTAGAGGTAGAGGACGGCAATGGACCGCCGGCATCTTGCCGGCATCTGTCCGTCAGGAGGATGGCAATGGACCGCCGGCATCTTGCCGGCATGTTTGCGTCTACAGGACAGCAGTCCGTTGGCAACCTACAGGTGCGACCTGCGGCCCCACGTCGGACGGTGGGTCGGCGTCCGACGTCGGCAGGCAGGCCCTACCGACGTCCTGCGCCGGGACAGCAGCTGTGGCCAATTCGGACAGGACAAGCCACAAGAGCCCGCTCAGGATCAGCAGGCTGACCAAGATGCGAAGGACGATAGGTACCCGTAGGACGTGCATGGTAGGCCTCCCCTGACGTGGACGCGCGATCGCCGATTGCCATCACCATGCTACGGCACGCGCGGCACATCCGCTGGACGGAAGGGAGGCTGGTGGGAAGCGACTGGACGGCGATGCGATCGACGGGCAAGCGGCGGGAAAGCGAGGGATGGGAGGGCGGCCTAAGGGCCACCCCCCGGTCTGCAGCCCGGATGTGGCTAGGGCGCGGCTCTGTCCCGCGGGGGGAGGACGGCGATCAGCCGGGCGAGGAGCTTGTCGTTCCCTTGGCGCACGACGACGCCCGCCACCATGTCGCCGACCTCGATGTCCGCAAGGGTTGGGTCCTCTATGCCCGGCACGCGGTACCGCGTGTGCACGTCGGTGCGGATCTCGTAGACGCCGCGCCGGTTCTCGACCGTGATCGTCACTCCCTGCACCTCCGTGACGCGTCCCAAGGCGCGCAGGCGGCGCGGTAGCACGACGATCCGCCGGGCGAGCAGGTCCCCATTCTCGTCGCGGATGACCACGCCGGCGATCGTGTCGCCAACCGCCACGTCCTTGACCGACGGGTCGTCGACGCCCAGGACCCAGAAGCGGGTGTCGGCATCGGTCCGGACGTCGAACGTGCCGCGCCGGTTCTCCAGCGTGATCGTCTTGCCGTGCACGGCGCTGACTCGGCCCAAGCCCCGGAAGCGGGGCGGGAGGACGACGATCAGCTCCGCGACCAGGTCTCCCTCCTCGTCGCGTACGACAATCCCGGCGATGGCGTCGCCGACCTCGACGTCCGCGATCGACGGGTCCTCGATCCCGGGGACCCGCAAGCGGGTGTCCGCGGTTGCGTGGATCTCGCGCACGCCGCGCAGCGTCCTGACCGTGATCGTCATCCCCTCTACTGCGGTGACGCGCCCGAGACCACGCAGTGGCGTCTCTTCGGCGTCCGCCAGCGCAGTGGCGCCCATCAGTGCCGTGGCGAGAAGCGCGACCAGCGCGACCCAGACCAGTTTCTTGCTCATGTCACATGCTCCTTCCGATTGGATTTGCGGCTCTCGTACCTGCGTCCATTGTGCACCAATCGTGTTGGGAGAGTGTGATCAAGATGTAAGAAGTGTGTGAAACCGCGGGACCGGAGCGTCTGCGTGGGGGCGTTACTCTGTCCAGTATTCGGGGAGGCTCTCATAGATCGACTGGTAGCTCGCATAGCGCGACCAGCGGATGCGGCCCTCCTCGACGGCTTTGATCACAGCACAACCGGGTTCGTGGAGGTGCGAGCAATCGTTGAATCGGCATTCCTGAACCAGAGCGGCGATCTCGGGAAAGTGGAGGACCAGCTCAGGGCGATGGGTGGTGATCAGGCCGAGCTCGCGGATGCCAGGCGTGTCGACGACATACCCGCCCCCGTCCAGCCTGAGTAGGGATACCTGTGTCGTCGTGTGGCGCCCCTCGCCACTGTAGCCGCTGACCTCCTCCACGCGCAGCTCGAGGTCGGGCTGCACAGCCATCAAGAGCGAGGACTTGCCCACGCCCGACAGCCCGGCGAGGACGGTCGATTGCCCGATCAGGTGGTCGCGCAGGGCATCGATGCCTTGGCCCGTCTCCGCGCTGGTGTACAGGACGGTGTAGCCCAGCTCTTCGTACACGCGCATCTCTTCTAGGTAGTCCTCCTCTTCCTCCGCCAGGTCAACCTTGTTCAGGCAGATCAGAGGCTCGAGGTTGCCCTCTGCCGCGGCGATCAGGTAGCGGTCCACGAGTTCGAGCCACAGGGCTGGTTCCTCCCAGGAAGAGACGATCAAGAGTTGGCTGACGTTCGCGACGATGACCTGGCTGAGGTCGTCGTTGAAGGGATCGGGGCGGGCAAGGACAGTCTGCCGGGGCAGGACGCGTTCGATCACGCCGTGGCCCGCGTCGCCCATAGAGACCAGTACGTCGTCACCGACAGCGACGATATTCGTATAGCCGGTACGAGAGGCGCTGAGTGACCCGCGCACGCCGCACAGCAGGACCTCGTCGCTCAGATCGACGTGGTAGGTGGCGGTGCTGATGCGCGTCACCACGCCCTGGCGCCACGCGGGATCGACCGGGGTCTCTGTGGGCGCGGCAGCTTCGGCAGCCCGGATCTCTTGGTCGACCTTGACACGCAGGTTGGCGAGCTCTTCCTCGCGACCACGGGGCAGCAGGCGTTCCTCCTGGGGAAGGTCGAGCTCCCACTCGTCGACCTCGCCTTCCAGGATGCGCTTCTTCCAGCTCTGGTCACGCGCGACCTTGGGTTTGCGGTTTGACTTGATGCGCTTGCGTTCGGGCTTTCTGGACACACAGCCTCCACAGCGATACGGGCGTTCTGACGTTCATGTTGTACCACATGTACGGCGCGCGCGCAAGCGCCTGCGGGCGATCACAAGTTGCGGGGCTGTGTCTAGGCGTGGTATAATGCTCGCCATGGTCAGTCCTGGGAGAGGAGATGCCGATATGCCTACGGTTGGATATCTGCAAGGGATAGACCCGCTGATCCTGACTCGCCTTGCCGTGCGAGGGGTAGGGACGCTACCGATCAGCAATGGGTTCGACAACCACGGCAAGTTCATCAACGCGATCACAGAACGGGATGAGGTTGACCTGATCGTGGGCTATCTGCACAAGGTGCTGCGCACCCAGCGTCAGGGGTTCCCGGTGATGGATATCCTGGATGCCTGCGCCATGTGTCACATCCCCGTTCTGATCATCGTGCCCGAGGAGGACCAAGAGACCGCACGGATCCGCTTAGGGCGGGCGAGTGCACAGGTCGAGCTCTTGGCGCCTGAACGCGTCTACGACGAGATCGCTGCCCGGCTGCACCTGCCGGTCTAGAGCCGCGGAGCCAGATCCTTGACGATGGACCGGTACGTGCCCGAGGCTCCGGGCCTGAGGACGCATCGCGGAACCAGACGGGCGGTCGACTCTGCTACGGTGTCCTAGGGCGGCGGTGTGCGACGAGCGGGCTGGGTCCAGTGCTGGACTAGGGAAGCCATGGCGCAGACAACGCAGGACCTACTAGAGCGGCTTGAGGGCCTATCGACGGACGAGATAGCAAAGCTGGGTCGCGTCGCGCGGGCGATGCCGATCGTGGCAGATATCAGCCGCTCGGACCTGATGCTCTATGCGCGTCATCCTGAGCATGGCGCGATCCTGGTGGCGCAGGCTCGGCCCCACTCGATCATGCCGGTGTACGCTGCGGACCTGCTGGGTCGGACGGCGAGCCCGCGCAGAGACGTGGCGCTCTTGCGAGCGATGCGCTGGGGTAGGCGCGTGCGCGGTAGCCGCCGCCTGATCGCGGGCGGCGCCCCGGTGATCCAGGAGGTGTGGCCCGTTCGCAGCCCCGAGGGACGGATCGTGGGGGCGCTGAATGTCGAAGCGAACCTGATCGCCTACGTCCGCCAGCAGAGCCGGAGCAAGGTCTTTCAGCGCGCGGTACGGATGGTGCAGCGCATGTTGCTCCTGGACGAACTAAAGGGGGCGGAGTCCCTCTCGCCCTTTAGCCAGCACGACGGCGTGCTGGTGGTCGACAGCCACCGGGTGACGCGCTATGCGAGCGGGATCGCGACCGATCATTACCGCAGGCTGGGGCACCTGGATAGCCTGGTGGATCGCCATCTGTCCACGCTGGACACGGGCGACTGGGCGATGTTCCGGCAGGTCTACGAGCGGAGCTGTTGCCTGGAGGAAGAGATGGCGGAGCGTCCGCACCTGACTGGCGCACCGGAACGGATCTGGGTGCGCAAGGGGGTGCCGCTGATCGCCCACCGTGTGGGCGAACCGTGGTGGCGTCCCCTGCGGTGGCCCGGACGGGGGCCGGTTGGCGTGCTGTTCATGATCCACGACGCGACGGAGGAGCGGCAACAGGAGCGGAAGCTCAAGGTCCAGTCAGCGATGCTCCAAGAGATTCACCACCGCGTCAAGAACAACCTCCAGACGATCGCGGCGCTGCTGCGGATGCAGATCCGGCGGGCTAAGAGCAGCGAGGTGCGGCAGGTGCTGGGGGACAGCGTGAACCGGATCATGAGCGTGGCGGTCGTGCACGAGTACTTGTCTCGCGAGGAGGGGCGCGCGATCAATGTGCGGGAAGTGACGCAACGGATCGTGCAGCAGACGACAGAGGCAGCGCTAAGTCCTGATAAGCGGATCCGGATCGTGCTCGAGCAGGGAAATAGCCTGTCACTGCCCGCACGCCAGGCTACGGCGTGTGCACTGGTGATCAATGAGCTGATCCAGAACGCGCTCGAGCACGCCTATGCGCAGCAGAGCACGGGCACGATTCGCGTAGAGTTGATCGACGAAGGGGATGTTGTTCGGATCGTGGTCGCCGACGATGGCGAGGGCTTGCCCGACGACTTTGACCTGGAGGCGACGACGAGTCTCGGCCTTCAGATCGTGCGGACCCTGGTGCAGGATGACCTGGGCGGGACGCTCGAGATCACGAGCAATGGCGGCACGGAAGCTGTTGTCCGGTTTTCCAAGAGACTGCTTGAAGGAGAGGAACATTGGAACGCACTCGGGTGATTATTGCAGACGATGAATCGTTGGTGCGGGTCGACCTGCGCGAGGCCTTGACCGAGCTCGGCTACCTAGTGGTAGGTGAAGTGGGCGATGGCGCAAGCGCCGTGAGCATGGCGCGCGAACTGGATCCCGATGTCCTGGTGATGGACATCAAGATGCCGGGCATGGACGGGATCGAGGCTGCCCGCATCCTGACCGAGGAAAAGATCGCGCCGGTGATCCTGCTCACGGCGTACAGCCAGCGCGACCTGATCGAGCGCGCCAAAGAGTCGGGTGTCGTGGGCTACCTAGTCAAGCCCTTCCGGGAGACTGACCTGACGCCCGCGATCGAGCTGGCGTTGGCTCGCTTTGCCGAGTTTCGAACGCTGCAGGAAGAAGTGGGCAACCTGACGGAAGCGCTCGAAACGCGCAAGAAGGTCGAGAAGGCCAAGGGGATCCTGATGGAGAAGCAGGGCATGTCCGAGGCCGAGGCGTTTCGCAAGATCCAGAAGATGAGCATGAACACCAGGAAGCCGATGAAGGAGGTCGCAGAGGCGATCATCCTGGCGAACTCGGAATAGATCCCCGGGGCATTCTCTCATGCACGTGACCGATGCTGCACCAAGAGGGGCACGCCAGATCGCGTCCCGCTGGTTGGCCTGGTTGGCGGTGCTAGGCGCCGCCCTAGGGCTGCTCGCGGTGCTGTACGGGGTGCCCACGCTCTACGGACTGGGGGTGGGGCTTGGGCGCGACCTGTCGGTGACGTACGTGGAACCGGGCAGTCCCGCGGACCGGGTGGGTCTGCGGGCAGGTGACCGGGTGTCGACCATGGATGGTCGCCGCATCCGGTCGCGCAATCACTTTCGCTTCATCGCCCGCTCTTACCGAGCGGGCGATGTCATATTGTTGGGGCTGTCGCGCGAGGGAGCGGGATCGCGCTCGGTTGCGGTGACGCTGGAACAGAGTCCCGGCAAGCCCGGGCGGGTGCTGACGGTGCTCACGGTTGCAGCTGCGTTCCTGGTGGTGGGCGGCTTGGTGTACGCGCTGAGCCCTGCCGAGCAGGGATCGAGCGTCTTTCTTGCGTGCTGCCTGGCACTGACGTGCGCGTATGGCATGGTGTACGCCAACCACCCACTGCTCGGCCTACTGGAGAACACTGCGTTCATGGTCCCCTCCCTGGTCGCGCATCTGTTCGCCGTCTTTCCGATCCCTCGATCGTGGACGGCTCGGAGAGGGGCCCTCGCGGCGCTCTATGCGCCTGGCGTAGCTGCGACCGCACTCGCGCTGTGGACGGCGATGGGCCTAAGCAAGACTGACCTGATCTACGTGGTGCGCTGGGCGCCGCTGGCGGTGGATGGCGCCGCGCTCCTCGGCTTCGCTATGCTCCTTCACACGATGATCACGGCGAGGGACCCCATCCGGCGGCAGCAGCTCAAGTGGATCGCCTGGGGCGTGGGCGTGGCGGCGGCGCTGAACGGCGTCTACCTTGCCTCAGAGGTCGCAGGCTTGCTGCCGCGGACGGTTGGCCTTGATCTGGCAAACTGGACGGTGCTGATCGTGCCGGTCGCGTTTGCCTTCTCGATCCTGCGCTACCGCCTCTTTGACATCGACTTTGTGATCAGCCGCAGCCTGTCCTACACGGTGGTGGCTCTGGCTGTGCTCTTTGTCTACTATGGCATCAACTTTCTGTTGATGGCGCTCTCCCCGGGCTTCGACGTGCGCAGTCCGGCGGCGATCGCCACGCTCGTGGTCCTGCTCTTGGTACTGCTCTCGCCCCTTCAGCACTGGATCCAGACGGTGGTAGAGCGTGTGCTCTATGCGCGCAGGCCAAACTACCGGCAAGCCTTCGAGAGCATGGCGCGTGAGATCGCGAGCTCACTCGACCTCGACGTCCTGCTCGACCACCTGCTGCGACGCCTCTCGGCGGTGACCCAGTGTGAGCGGATACAGGTCTACGTGCGACAGCCGGAGCGGGGCTTTGCGCGCATGGCTGCGCTGGGCGCGACGCGTGGCGCGGACGTGCTGCCTGCCGATCACCCATTGGCCCAGGTGTTGAGCTCGGCAGAGGAGCTTCTCTGCATGCCGGACGGGTCCGACGTGACGGACGACGCCACGGTGCGGGGCAGAGCCAGGGCGACGATGTACCGCTTGGCGCTCGTCCTGTGCGTGCCACTCTGGATCCGCGGCGAGTTGATCGGCTGGCTGGGCTTTGGGACAAAGCGCAATGGGGGTCTGTACCCGCGGGATGAACGTGGGCTGTTGGGCGCCCTCGCAAGTCAGTGCGCGGTGGCGATCCAGAATGCGCTTCTCTATCGCGAGTCGCAGGAACGAGCACGCAAGCTGTCTGTCCTCAACCAGATGAGCGAGATCTTGACCTCGACGCTCGAGTTGCAGGCGCTGCTCGAGCGCATCGTTTTGGCGCTGCAGCACCTCTTTGCGGTCGAATCCGCTTCCCTGCTTCTGCTGGACCCGGAGAGCGGGGACCTGGTCTTCCGGGTAGTGATCGGAAGCCGCGCGAGCGGAGCGGGCAAGCGGCTCGCCTCAGGGGCGCGCAGCGTCGCCGCCTATGTCATGCAGACAGGCCACGTGTTCCTATCGAACGGCGTCACCGATGACCAACAGCGCTACGCTGACGTCAACGAGGTGGCTGGCGAGCGGGTGCAGCAGATGGTCGCAGCGCCGGTCCGAGATCCCGAAGAGACGCTGGGCGTGATCGAGATCATCAACCGACGCGATCGCACGCCCTTTGGGCCGGAGGACGCGGAGCTGCTGACGGCGCTGGCGGCACAGGCGGCGATCGTGATCAAGAACGCACGCCTGTACGCGTCGACCGACCAAGCGCTGACAGAGCGAGTACGCGAGCTGACGACCATGCAGGAGGTCGATCGCCAGCTCAATGCGAGTCTTGACTTTGAGCAGGTCATGGACGGGACGCTGCGCTGGGCGATCCAGATGACGCGAGCGTCCGCCGGGTTCGTGGGCCTGATCCGGGAACAACCGGGCAAGGCGGGCATCTGGGTCGCGGCAGCGCACGGATACCCTGCTGCCCTGGCGTCCTATCAAGCGCAACCGGCGCCGCTGGATCTCGGGATCGCAGGGCTTGCGATCGCCAGCGCCGAGGTGGTGCGCGTCGGCGACGTGCGCCAGAGGCCCGACTATTGGGCAGAACGACCCAGCACCCGGTCTGAGCTGGCTGTGCCGGTCAAGCGTGACGTGCGGGTGATCGGCGTGATCAACCTCGAGTCGGACGAGCTGGATGCCTTTGGCGAGCACGAACAAGCCCTCATCTCGCGCCTCGCCGACCACGCAGCGATCGCAATCGAGAATGCAAGGCTGTACGATGATCTCGTGCGCGCGCATGCATCCAAGGGGGAGTTCGTGTCGCTGATCTCGCACGAGCTCAAGGCGCCGATGACGATCATCAAGGGATACTCGGAGTTGATGCAGCTCACGCTGCGCGACGAGCTGGGCGAAGAGAATGCGGAGCTCTTGGACATCATCATGTCCAACGTGGAGCAGATGCAGACCCTGATCGATGACCTGCTCCAACTGGCGCACTTGGAGAGCGGCACATTGGCCCTTGACCGGCAACCGACCCAGATCCAGGCTGTGCTGGGCGAGGTGATGGCGTCGTTCCGTCACTCGTTTGACGAGCGGGATCTGGCGGTGACGTGGGCGGTCGCGGAGGACGTGCCGCGCGTGGACGTGGACGCCGCACGGCTACACCAGATCTTGGCGAACCTGATCAGCAACGCGGTCAAATACACGCCCAGGGGGGGAGAGATCGAGGTTGGTGCGGCGTGCGTCGCCAATGAGGGGGGGGACACGGACGCGAAGCGCTTTGTGCGATGCAGCGTGCGCGATTCAGGTGTGGGCATCTCGGCAGAGGACCAGCAGGGGCTGTTCGGGCGGTTCTACCGCGCCGACCATCCGCTGGTCCGGAGAAAGCCTGGGTCAGGGCTGGGGCTCTCGATCACAAAGATGCTCGTCGAGATGCACGGTGGTCAGGTGGGGGTCGAGAGCGCGCTGCAGCAGGGGAGCACGTTCTGGTTCACGGTGCCTGTGGCGGATGGCGCTGTGTAGGGCGCAGGCCCGACGCGCAGCGCAAGCGCCGCCGGGACGCGACCAGCCCGCCCCACTGTGGGGCGGGCTGGTCTGTGTAGCGCTAGATGTGCCGTGTCCGCTGCGACGCAAGTCGACATGGGTGCAGCGGTCGCAGCACCTGTGGGCTACTTGCTCACCACGGGCAGTTCGGCAAGGGCGCGCTCCAGCCGCTCCTCTTCGAGCTCATAGTCGGGCAGGTCCTTCCGGTGGTAGGCGTCGTACGCAGCCAGGTCAAAGTGCCCGTGCCCGCTGGCGTTAAAGAGGATCACCTTGGACTCGCCCGATTCCTTGCAGGCGATCGCTTCGTCGAGGACTGCCTTGACGGCGTGCGCCGTCTCGGGCGCCACGATGTGTCCCTCATAGCGCGCAAAGTCCACGGCGGCAGAGAGCACGTCGTTCTGGTGGTAGGCGCGCGCCTCGGCGAGGCCCTGGTCGAGCAGGGCACAGATGCTGGGCGCCATACCGTGGTACCGCAACCCGCCCGCGTGCACCGGAGCGGGGATAAAACTGTGCCCAACGGTGTACATCTTGGCTACCGGGCCCGTCTTGGCAGTGTCGCCCCAGTCATATGCGTAGTGACCACGGGTCATGCTCGGGCAGGCAGTCGACTCCACAAAGATCGCCCGCAGGTTGGGCTTGTCGCCAGTCAGCTTGTCCTTCATAAAGGGGAAGATCAGGCCTGCAGCGTTGCTGCCGCCCCCAGCGCAGCCGATGACGATGTCCGGGTAGTCGCCTGCCATCTCCATCTGCTGGCGCGACTCGAGGCCGATCACGGTCTGGTGCAGCAGGACAAAGTTCACCACGCTGCCCAGCGAGTACTTGAAGCCCTCGTGTGTCACGGCATACTCGATCGCCTCACTGATCGCGATGCCGAGGCTGCCCGTGGTATCGGGGTCGATGGCGAGGATGTTGCGCCCGGCGTTGGTCTGGGTGCTCGGGCTAGGCACGACAGAACCGCCCCACGTCTCCATCGCGATGCGGCGGTAGGGCTTTTGTTGGTAGCTGATCTTGACCATGAAGACCATGCACTCCAGGCCAAAGAACTGGGTGGCAAAGCTGAGTGCGCTGCCCCACTGCCCCGCGCCGGTCTCGGTCGCGACTCCGACCAGTCCCTCCTTCTTGGCATAGTAGGCCTGGGCAACAGCGGTGTTGGGCTTGTGGCTGCCTGGAGGGCTAACGCCTTCCCACTTGTAATAGATCTTGGCGGGAGTGTCGAGTGCCTTCTCCCAGCGACGCGCCCGGTAGAGCGGCGAGGGGCGCCACATCCTGAGTACATCCTGGACCTCGTCCGGGATCTCGATCCAGCGATCGCGGCTTCCTTCCTGCTTGATCAGTTCTAGCGGAAAGACCGGCGCGAGGTCGTCCGGGCCCATGACCTGGAGCGTGGCTGGATGCAGATACGGGGGCGGCGGATGCTTCATGTCCGCCATGATGTTGTACCAATGGGTCGGCGTGTCCGTCTCTTGCAGTACGTACTTGTAGTGTGCCATGTTCATCTCTCCTTCTGCTCTAGTGCGCAGTCCTGAACGACTAGGATATGAGCATCGGTTCGGGGCACGCCCCGATGGTCACTGGGAGCGGGTCCCGCGCCAAGTATGCCTCTGGATTGGACAGGAACTGAGTATAGATCTGGTAGTGGGATGTCTGCGTATAGTGCACCTCTCTGATGTGGCCCGGCCCAAAGCTCAAGATCTGGGCGCCGGGGTAGGCAAGCAGGATCGGCGAGTGGGTCGCGATGATGAACTGGACATCGCCGCTTGGCTCGAGCTCTTGGAGCAGGCGCACGAACTCGACCTGACTCACCGGCGAGAGCGCCGACTCGGGTTCGTCGAGCAGGTACAAGCCGCGCCTACGGCACCGTCCGTCAAAGTAGCCCAGGATGCCCTCCCCGTGCGAGAGGGTGTTGATGATGTGCCCGCCATAGTAAGCTAGCTGACCAGGGTCGCAGAGAGCGACGTCGTCGATAAAGTCGGCGAACTCGTGGAAGGTCTCGGAGCGAAAGAGGGAGCCGGGTACGCTCCCGTTCGACCACCGGACGGCGCAAAAGTCCGCCAGGCGCCCCTCATAGGGGTTGTCGTGGACGGCGTGCCGCTTGGGCCGGTCCCAGATCGGGATCCCACAGCGCCGCGCAATCGCCTCAAGCAGCGTGGACTTGCCGGACCCGTTCTCGCCCACAAAGAACGCGACCGGGCGGCGGAAGACCAGCTCAGGCGTGCCGCGCAGAGCCGGGATGTCGAACGGGTGGTACTGGTCGGTTGGGAAGTGGTCGCAGAACAGGGTGACCTTTTCCAGAAACATCGAGAGCCTCCACTGCTGGCGTAGGGACCGAGGGTCCGCCTTGCCAAAAAAGAAACGCGCGCGTCCCTCAAAGGACGCGCGCGCGTGCGCTCGTGGTGCCACCTTTGTTAGGCAGCTCGACGATGTCGGAGACAAAAAGGCCCCGCCGTGTAGGCGGGGTCGTCAAGACCCGTGAGCCAGCCTCACTCTTGCGGGTACAGCTCGCGATCGAGATATACCCTCAGCCGCGGTAACGGGGGCGACTCCGGCTTGGGCTACTAGTGCGGTCGTTCGCCCAAGCAACTCCCAGGTCCATTCAGCGTCCGCGTAAGCGCCGGGTCCCACCGTTTCCGGCTCTCTGTGGCTTCGTTTGGAGGCTTACTCGTCCTGATCAACGTCATTGGATCATGTGATTGAACTGAGTATATCACGAAAGCAGGCGCCTGTCAAGTTGACGGATCGCGGCGAGCGCGCTAGAATGAACGCGATCGGCAGATCGTCGAACCACATATGATGTGGTCAGGGAGCCGGGTGAAGGGGTGCTGGTGCGGGTCCCAGATCCCGGGGAGGGTGGACCCAAAGGCGCCACGGCGCAGGGACGCCACGCGAGGGAGCAGAGATGCGGCGGGTTGATGCGGTGATCATGAATGGGTCAGGCGGTGAAGGGGGCGCGGTGGCGTTCGTGGACGGCGCGCGACGCGCGCTGACACTGGACCTGGTCGACAAGGTGCGCGCTGCCGCCGCGTTCGACTCGATCGTCGTCAGCACCAACGACGCTCTATTGGTCGATTGTCTGGCGGGCACAGAGGTAGTGGTCGCACGCGATGCGCCTGACGAGGCGTTTCACTTTGGCGCGTGGCTTGCCCGGCTGATCGACGCGCATGGCATGCAGGGCGTGGTCTACCTCGGCGGCGGATGCGCTCCGCTGCTTTCGGTCGAGACGCTGGTGCAGATGGCGGAGCGCCTGCGTGTGGGCGACGGCGTGGTGCTGTGTAACAACTTTTACTCGGTCGACTTTTGCGCGTTCGCGCCCGCAGCGGCGCTGTTGGCGACGACGCCACCGCCGACGGACAACGCGCTGGGCTGGACGCTCAAAGAGGAGGCGGGCCTGCGGGCGGAGGAGCTGCCGCGCAGCGTGGCGACCGCCTTTGACGTCGACACGCCCACCGACTTGATGGCACTGGCCCTTCATCCAGATGTGACGCCGCGCACGCGCGCTTACCTGGCGCAGTGCGCCCCCGATACGTCGCGTCTCGAGAGGGCGATCCAGGTATTCGTGGACCGGCAGGGCGAAGCCTTGGTTGCAGGTCGGGTCGGGTCGCGCCTTCTGGCTTATCTCGAGCGGGAGACGGCGTGCCGGACGCGAGTGTTCTCTGAGGAGCGGGGGATGCGTGCGGACGGGCGTTTGGCGCGCGGAGAGGTGCGCTCGCTGTTGGGCATGCATCTGGAGGCGACCGGCGTCACGCGGTTCTTCGCAGACGTGATCCCGCAGCTGGGCGACGCGGCGTTTCTCGACGACCGCGTGATGTGGGCGCATCACGGGGTGTGGCCCGCCACCGGCGATCGCTTCAGTTCCGACCTGATGCTGCCCGCCGAGATCGCCGACCCTTACGTCCGCGCGTTCACCGAGGCGGCGATGGCTTGTCCAGTGCCCGTGGTCCTGGGCGGGCACTCGCTGGTCTCGGGCGGTTTGCCCGTCTTGGTCGAGGCTGCGTGGCGGCGGAGTGGACTGGATCTTCAGCGCCCAGTAGCGTCGCCATAGGGTACGTGGTAGACGATGGACCCTGGGGGCGACGCTGCGGCGAGAACCTGGCAGACCTGCTCTACCGGAGGCAGCCGAGTGACATGCACGAGGTGCGTCCGGCAGCGGCAGTCGGAGGCGCCGAAGCGCCGCACTGGCGTGGATGCGGTGGGCAACTGGAGGAGCGCATCGGCCCAGGCGCACTCGAGCCGAGCGGGCGACGCGATGCGCCAGTCCGCAACCGGGGTGGCTTGGCAGAGCAGGTAGTCGATGTGCCAGTGTGGGCGCTTGTCAACGCGCCGGTGTCGACCGAGACGTGCGGCGAGCCCGCCGGGCCCGAGGGCGCTTCCGGCGTAAAAGCACCACCCTTCTGGCACGGTGACCTTTCCGAGCCGCCCTACGTCGAGCGCTGCATCCTGCTCGAGTCTCACGAGCAGCGCATAGGTGCCACGCGCTGTATTCCCGACTGCCGCCCGCCTCCCATCCATCTCTGCTAGCCGCTGCCGGTCGGTCAGAACCGTGGCGGATGGTGGTCGCGCAGCTGGCGAATGCGGTGGTAGACCAAGCCGCCGACCACGACCGGTCCGAGGACAGCTGCAGCCACGATGGGGGAACTGGCGGAGAGCAGGACCGTGACGATCACTGTGAGAAGCACGATCACCGTCACGGGCTTGAGGATCGGAAGCACGACCGGCGCCACGCGCGGCGTATAGTCGTGTACGTAGCGACCGAGTCGACCGGACCTGCCCGCGGGCGGCGCGGAGGTGGGCGATCGGCGCCGCTTGGCGGTCTGCCAGGGCTCTGGCTCTACTTCTGCCAAGCGCTGCTCGTACCTGACCTTCGCAAGGCGCTGCTCGAGCGCACGCTTCATCTCCCGTATGCTTCCGAAACGGTCCTCCGGATGGATCGCCATTGCCCTGCCCACAAAGCGCGTCATCCAAGGCGAGATGCGCCGGTTGAGCTCGTGTATGGGCGGCTGCGTGGCTGGGTTGAGGATGCGCTGGGAGACGGGCTGCGGGGGGTGACCGGTGAGCAGGTGATAGAGCGTCGCCCCGAGGGCATAGACGTCGCTGCGTGGGTCAGTATGTCCCATGCTGGCGTCATACTGCTCCAGCGGTGTGTACTGCGGTGTGCCCAGCCCGTGGACGATCGTTGCGGTGCGCGGATGGCGCGGGTCATAGATCTTGACCAGGCTAAAGTCGACGAGCATGACCTTGCCCTCAGGCGTGAGGATGATGTTGTCGGGTTTGATATCGCGATGCAGGACGTGGTGTCGATGGCAGTAGTGCAACGCGTCGAGGATCTGCTCCAGCCAAGCATAGACCAAGCGCTCCGTAGGACGCTTCTTGCGGGCCAAGAGGTCGGCTAGGCTCTCCCCGGCGATATAGTCCATCACCAGGTAGTCGTTCTCGTCGATGCCAAAGTAATCGCTGACGCGAGGGATGTTGGGGTGGT
>JAFGIE010000180.1 GCA_016929775.1 Anaerolineae bacterium | reverse complement strand
GGTGGTCATGGCGAACATTGCGCAGACGGTGAACGTGCTGCAGGCGATGGTGCTCACCGCAGACGAGCGCATGCTGGTCACGCCGACCGGGCGCGTGTACGAGATGTACGCACTGCACCAGGGGGCGACGTCCCTGCGCACCACGCTCGAGACGGACGCGGTGTCCTACGGCAGCCCGCGAGGCGGCGGCGAGGTGCCGGTCGTCGCCGGCAGCGCTTCGCTGCGGGATCGGGCGCTGTGCCTGACCCTGACCAACAGCCACGCCGAGGAGGGGGTGACGGTTCGCGTCGACCTGCTGGACGGCGCCGCGGCGCGCGGCGGGCGAGCTGCGGTGTTGACCGGCGAGATCCACGCGCACAACACATTCGACGCGCCAGAGCAGGTTGCGCCGGCGCCGTGGGCGATCGACGCACGGGGCGCGTCGTTTGCGATCGATCTGCCGCCGGCGTCGGTGGTCGCCGCGCAGATCGAGCTCGAGTAGCGGGCAGTCCTTGGCTGCGGCAGCTCTCCGCGCACGGCGCGCTACGCTGCGCAGACTGACAAGGACCCGGCAGAATGGTTCCCGGCGTAGGTTGGGGGTATAATAGGTCCAAGCAGGTCCCGGGGAATGGGGTCTGTTCAGAACGAGATCGAACGCAGGCGTTCCCTATATGCGCCAACATCCCACTGCATGGGCTGCGCACAGGGGGACTAGAACAGGAGAAGCGTATGAACCGCAAGACACACGTCGCCGTCCGTGCGTTGGGCACGCTGGGGTTGGCGCTGCTATCTGCGATCGGAGTGCTGGTCTGTGGCGCCGGGATGGCGGTCGAGGCGCAGGAGGCAACCCCGACGCCGATCAGTGCGCCGCTGCCGGCGCCGATCACACACACGGTCGTCGCCGGCGAGACCCTGACCCGGATCGCGAACCGCTACGGGGTGACGGTCGCCGACCTGGTGGCTTGGAACGCGATCGAGGACCCCGACCTGATCTACGTCGGTCAGGTGCTGGTGGTCAGCGCGCCGGGGGCGGCGACGCCGACGCCCGCGGTTGTGGGCGGGCCCTTGACCTTCACCTGGACGCTCGTCGACTGGCGACCCGCGGATCCCAACTATGTCGCCACGATCCAGATCGAGCCCCAAGGGGGCGTGGCGCCCTATGTGTTCTATCACGACGGGCTGGTCCAGGGCGGCAAAGAGTTCGAGATTGCCTGGAGGCGCTGCCAGCCCAAGCCGGGCAGCGTCGGCGTGGCGGACGCGACCGGCGCGTACGTCAAAGAGAACTACTGGCTGCTCGCGCCCTACTGCCCGGTCGGCGTCGAGATCCTCGAGCCGGCGGAGGGGGCGCACCTCAAGCACTATCCGCGCAACTTTAACATCGTCTGGGCGAACACCGTCTCCCCGCCGCCGCCAGCGTACGGCATCGAGATCGAGGTCTGGGAGGACGGGGAGTGGAAGCCGTGGCAGACCTACGTCCACGGCGAGAGCGGAGGCACGGCGTTCTTTGTCCCGGACGTTTTCCCCGGCGATGTCGGGGGACGGGTGCGCATGTGGGGCATCTATGGGAGCCACGAAAGCACGACCAAGACGCCGTGGCGGTACTTTGAGTTCCGCGTCACGTACTGAGCGGTCAGGCCGAGCGTCGAACGAGGAGGAAAAGAGATGAACGGCGCACAATGGGTCGCGCGTACGCTCCGTGCGCGTGGGGTGAGGTTCGTGTTTGTCCTGTGCGGCAATGGTCTCGATCCCTTCCTTGACGCGTGCCTCGACGCAGGGTTGCGGGTCGTGGACACGCGGAACGAGCAGGCGGCGGCATACATGGCGGACACGTGGGGGCGCATGAACGGCGAGCTGGGCGTGGTCGCCGTCAGCAGCGGTCCCGGTCACACGAACGCCCTGACCGGGCTCGCGAATGCGGCGTGGGATGGCGGGCCGATGCTGCTGATCAGCGGCTGCAGCCCGCTGCGGACGCGCGGGCTGGACCACTTTCAGGAGTTGGACCAGGTCGGCATGGCGGCGCCTGTGTGCAAGTACGCGAGCCTGGTCAGGCGCGTGGACCTGCTGCAGCACGAGGTGAACAGGGCGCTCGCCGCGGCGGTCACGAGCCGTCCCGGTCCGGTCCACCTCACGATCCCGGTCGACGTGCTGTGCGCCGACATGGGCGGGGAGGTCGGTTATCGAGAGGCGGCGCCCTCGATCCAGGTGCAGGAGAACGGCCCAGGCCAACCTGCCCTGGTCGAGGAAGCGGCAAAGATGCTGTGCGAGGCGGAGAGGCCGATGATCGTGGTCGGCAGCGGCGCGTTCTATGCGCGGGCATGGGACGCGCTGGCGACCCTCGCGGCGATGACGGACGCGCCGATCCTGTCCCACATCTGGGATCGCGGCTGCATCGAGCAGGCGATCCCGCAGTACGTGGGCGTGACCAACGACGAGCTGAACGGCGCGATGGCGGCGATGCCCGACGCGGACCTGCTGCTCTTTGTGGGGGCGCGGATCGACTACCGGGTCGGGCACGCGCTGCCGCCGCACGTCGCGCGCGATGTCCGGATCGTGCGCATCGACGCCGATCCAGCCGAGATCAACCGGGTTGCCATCCCCGACGTCGGCATTGCCGGCAGTCCACGCGTCGTCCTGGAGCAGATGATCGAGGCGCTGCGCGCCGTGGGCTGCCGGGCGCATACGTCGTGGACCGCCGAGGTGCGCGCGGCGCGTGACCGCCTGCTCGAAAAGTGGGCAGACCTGTGCCGCGACGACACCTGCCCTGTGCCCGGGATCCGCATCTGCCGCGAGATCAAGCCCTTCCTCGAGCGCGACGTGACGTTCTTGCTCGACGGCGGCAACATCGGGCGCTGGGCGCACATGACGCTGTTCGACCGGCATCCCGCGCACTGGTTCACGTGTGGGGCGAGCGGGGTGGTGGGCTGGGGGCTGCCGGGGGCGGTCGCCGCCAAGCTGTCCCGCCCGGCGCACCCGCTCCTGCTGCTCAGCGGCGACGGCGCAGCGGGGTTCACGGTGACCGAGATCGAGACCGCCTTGCGGTTCGGCACGCCCTACGTCGCCGTGATCGCACACGACGGCGCGTGGGGGATCGTCGCGGATGGTCAGCCCCAGGGACGGCGCGTGGCGAGCGAGTTCGGCGAGATCCGGTTCGATCTGGTCGCGCAAGCCCTGGGCGCCGAAGGCGTGCTGATCGAGGACCCGGCGGAGATCGGGCCCGCGATCGAGCGCGGGCTGCGGGCGGAGACGGTGGTCGTGATCCAGGTCCCGACGCAGCCTGGGGGCATCAGCTGCTGGGAGGCGCGATACGGGACCGCGTGAGCGGCGGGCGCGGCACGGCTGGATAGCGGCGGGCATCGGTCCGCCAGACCGAAGGGGAGGGCTGCATGTCTCTGCGTCTCAAGATCACGGATCTGGAACGGATCGTCGTCGACGTGCCCTTTACCGAGCGCTGCCAGACGTGGAACGCGCGCGAGATCTGGCAGTGGCGGATCAGCGAAGTGATCCGGGTGCGCACGGATGTCCCGGACCTCGTCGGGTATGGCGAGACGATCCTGCACTACACGTGGGGACGGGTACCCGACGACGCGCGCGAGCGCGTGGTGGGCCGCAATCCGGCAGACCTGCTGGGCGACGACTCGCTCGGCGCCGGGCTGCAGATGGCGCTGTATGACCTGGTGGGCAAGGCGCTGGGGGCGCCGGTCAGCCGCCTGCTCAACCTGCCGCAGGTGCGCACGTGGTGCCCGATCTCGTGGTGGAACATCGACATGCCGCCTGAGGCGTTCGCGCAGGAAGCCCAGGAGGCGGTCGCGCGCGGGTACACGGCGTACAAGATCAAGGCCCGTCCGTGGTGGGACGTGTACGAGCAGGTGGCGGCGATCAGCGCCGTCACGCCGCCCTACCTGCGGCTGGACCTCGACTGGAACCAAATGCTGATCAACGCCGGGAACGCCGCCCCTGTGCTTTCGGCCCTGGACGCCAACGAGCGCGTCTCGATCTATGAGTCGCCGATCAAGCAGCAGGACGTGGAGGGGCTGCGCCAGCTGCGCAGCAAGACCACGCGACCGATCGCGCTGCACTTTGGCAATCCACCCTTTCCCGTCGTCGTGCGCGACGAGGTCTGCGACGGGTTCGTGATCGGTGGGGGCGTGGCGCGCGTGCTGGAGCAGGGCACGCTGGCGGGGGCGTTTGACAAGCCGTTCTGGCTGCAGATGGTGGGCACCGGGCTGACCACGGCGCTCTCGCTGCACCTCGGCGCCGTGCTGCCCGCCGCTCAGTGGCCCGCCGTGAACTGTCTGAACATCTATGCGGACGATCTGTTGGAGACGCCGATCGAGATCGCCGCCGGTTACGCACGCGTGCCCGAGGGCCCTGGGTTGGGGATCGTGGTCGACGAGCAGGCCCTGGCGCGATTCCGGATCGATCCGCCGTACGCGCTGCCCAAGCCGCGCCTGCTGCTCACGGTCCGATGGCCCGACGGGCAGGTACGGCACTATGCCGACATCCGGCAGTGCTGGGCCGATGGGCTGAACGGCAGCATCCCGGCGCAGGCACGCGGGGTGCGCATGGAGGTCCAGCCCGACGACGGGTCGCCGGCGTGGGCGGAACTGTATGCCAGGGCAGAGCGCGGGCCAGTGCTCGACGTCGGAACCAGGTAGCGGAAGCAGGAGGCAGCGATGATCGACTATGGCGAGCGCGCATGGCCACACATACCGGGCATCACGGAACGAGTCGCCGTGGTGCCGTTGGGTTCGCTGGAACAGCATGGCCCCCACCTGCCGCTCTTGACCGACACGTTGATCCTAGAGGCGATCGTGGAGCGCGCGGCGGCGCAGCTCGAGGACGTGGCTGTGTTCCTGCCCGCGCTGTGGGCGGGCGCGTCGGACCACCACCTTGGCTTCCCGGGCACGGTCAGCCTGAGTCACGAGACATACCGGCGCGTGTTGGTCGACGTCGTCGAGAGCTTGATCGGGAGCGGGTTCCGTCGGATCGTGCTCCTGAACGCCCACGGCGGCAACAGCCTGCCCGGCAGGGCGGCGACGTACGAGGTGCAGATGCGCCATCGCGATGAGCGCGATCTGTGGTTGGTCTTTGCGACCTGGTTCGAGCTGGCGGCGCCGCAGATCGCGGCGGTTCCTGGGCTGGACCAGGATCACGTGACACACGCCTGTGAGCTGGAGACGAGCCTGATCCTCCACCTGCGACCCGAGCTGGTCGACCTCTCGGTCGCGCGCGGCGCCGACGTCTCGTTCGGGTCGCGCTTTTACTGCCCCGACTCGAGCCGCCGGAGCCGGGTCGGGGTCGTCCGTCCCTTCGACCACGTCAGCATCGACGGGGCGTATGGACATCCGGAGCGGGGATCGGCTGAGAAGGGGCAGGTGCTGATCGACGCAGTCGTGCAGGAGGTCGTCGGCTGCATCCGCGAGATCGCGGGATGGGCGACACTGCAGCCAGCGTGAGCTGCAGCCCTAGCCACGTCGCATGGTGCGCGGGCTGGGTGCAAGCTCAGATGGGCGAACTGCCAGGGCGCGTGGGCGGGCCAAGCGGGGCTCGCCCACGCGCCGTGCGTTGACCGCTCGATCGCGGAGGGACGCGTTACTCGACCTTGCGCGCGAACTTGGAGATGCGGTCTCTGACGTCCTGCGCAAAGCGCGCGATGTAGCTGGCGACATAGGTCGCCGCGTCTGCGTCTGGGTCGGCGGTCAGCGGCGTGAGATCCATGGCATAGATCGTGCCTGTGCTCACATCGGTGCTGTGTGAGGCAAAGTAGGTGGCGTTCGCGCGACGCCGGCCCATGGTCGCCAGATCGTAGCGCTTGCCGCCGCAGATTTGTGAGTCAAAGACGCCGAGCAGGGCAGCCTGCAGGTTCTCGTGCGACGAGACGTCAAAGCCGACTTTGTCCGTGTCGACCATCCAGTCGAGGTCGCGCCACACCTCGCAGCCATAGACCGCCTGCGGGCGCTGGTCGGGCGGCAGCGCGCGGATCGCGTCGATCAGGCGCAGTGTGGTGGCGACGTGCGTGTCGTGCTTGTCCGCCAGGTTGTGCGTATACACGATCTGCGGGTGGGCGACGCGCAGTAGGGCCGATAGATCGTCCACGGGGGCCCGGTTGGCGGGGTCCTTGACCGCAGAACTGGGATAGTCGAGCAATACCTGCGCGGCGTACTCGCCGACCACTGCCGCCTTGCGCTGCTCGACACGCCGCACAGCGCGCATCTGGTCGTCGGTGTAGTCGCCGTACAGGTCGTCGCGCGGGGAGCCGCTCCCGTTCGTCACCGTGACGCCGGTGAACCACTTGTCGGTGCGCTGGAAGCAGGCGAGGATGCCCTCGAAGGCCATGATCTCGAGGTCGTCCTGGTGTGCGCCGACC
This sequence comes from Anaerolineae bacterium, assembly GCA_016929775.1. The sequence goes on along the minus strand of JAFGIE010000180.1, from coordinate 11,228 downwards.
GCCATGTGTGTCGTGCGCTTGAGGGCTTCCTCCGGGGCGAGCCCATCCGGAACGTACACCTCTGCCGTCTGGTGATGGAACTTCATTGGTCCCTCCTATGGCGCGCTCGGCGCGGCGGGCGAGTGGCCCTTACGAGCGCAGGGCGGGCAGGCTCGCGGCGGCGATGGATTGGCCCACGCGCCGGCTTTTCTCGTCGGGCAGCTGCATGTTGACCTGGCGCGCAAGCGTCGGGAACTCGGCATCGAGCACCTGCTGCGCATGCGCGACGATCAGATCGCCCCCTGTGCCCGAGGTGCAGCGGCCCAACACCAGCACGTGGCGGAGATCGTAGAACTCGGCATAGTGCGCGATCGCGTAGCCCAGGTAGATGCCGATGCTCTCCCAGATCTGTGCTGCGCCCCGGTGTCCTGCCTCCAGCTTGCCCTGGACGAACTTGAGCTTGTCGGCGGGGATCAGGTCGTCCGGGATGGCGATCCCGGCTCTTGGGGCAAGGCGAAAGACGCACTGCTGCGAAAAGTAGACGGCGCCGACGCCACGGTCGCCCGACCATTCATCGACCGCGCCGGTGGGCGCATAGTCGATCGGCGCGAATGCCAGCTCGTTGAGCCAACCGGTGATGTTGCCTTCGAGGTTCACGTACCCGCTGGCTTCGCTCGAGCCCATGGCGATGCCCAGCACCCCGTTCGCCTCGAGCGACATCGAGCCCGCCAGGGCGGTCACGTCGCCATCGTTCGCGACCTCGAACGGCACCCCCATCTCGTCGGCGATGCGCAGGAACAGCGTCCTGATCTGCCCGTAGCGCTCCTTGGGCACGCCGCGGAAGAGCGAGGCGACCCGCACCACGTTGTCGATGTAGACGCCTGCAGCGCTGCCGCCGATCGCGTCCACCCGCGGCATCGCCGCCGCAGCGGTGCGGAGAGCGGTCATGACCTCGCGGAAGTGGTAGTCGGGGTCCGCGTGCGTACGGGGGGACCACACGACTTCTTCGCTGTACACAGCCTCGCCGTCGATCACGGCGGAGACCTTGCGGTCGGACGCGCCCAAGTCGAAGCCGATCCGACAGCCGTCGAGATGGCGCCCCAGCGGCTTGCTCGTCTCCCGCGCCTGCGGCACCTGGCTCGGGTCACAGGCGACGACCGTGAAGGGACGGTCATAGACGTCCTCGCCCATAAAGTGGTAGTCGAAGGCGCGTACGCCGTCGGGGGCATAGCTGGCGGCGATGTGGTTGCCGATGTGCTGCGGCCCGCCCACGTACGCCTTCCAGCCGCCCCGCTGCCAGAGCAGGAACTTGAAGATGCGCTCGACGTACTGGAGGTTCGCAGCGGCGCGCGGGTGCCCCTCGGGGTAGACGTGCGTCTCGAAGCGCGAGCAGGTCCCGTCCGTGCGCTCGAGCCCGAGGTAGAGCGGGACCGCTGCGCCGGAACGGGCGACCTCCTCGCGGAAGGCGCGGTTGGCGAGGACGGCTGGACGGAATCCCTCGTCGAGTGGGGGCAGGAACCGGGGTTCGATCAGCCTGAATGCATCACCCATGATGCTCTCCTCTCATGCTTCTGTTCGCCGGCTGGTGAGCGCACGCGCGCGCTGCGGGTGCACGCGTGCACGCGGCGCCGAAAGGGCCTCGGGTTCGCACGGCAAGAGTGCGCCTGCGTACGCTGACGCGGAGGCGCCCATCTGCCGCGCTATGCATGGTATACCGCACTTTGCGGGGTCTGTCAAGAGGACTGCCGGCGACAGGATCTGGGGCAGCGTTGGGGGTTCGGCGGAAAAGAAGAAAGGCCACCGCGCACGCGCACGATGGCCTGACCTCCCCACTCGTAGGCTCCTCGACCAGGACTCGAACCTGGAACCAACCGGTTAACAGCCGGTCGCTCTGCCAATTGAGCTATCGAGGAACACTTGTGGCCCATTATACTCGGAATGCGTGATTCGTCAAGTCGGCGCGATCCGAGGTTCGCCGTTCGCGCCCTAGTCGCTCAGGTAGTCGCGCAGCTTGCGGCTGCGGATCGGGTGACGGAGCTTGCGCAGCGCTTTGGCCTCGATCTGGCGGATGCGCTCGCGCGTGACCTTGAAGGCCTGCCCGACCTCTTCGAGCGTGTGCGACTGCCCATCCTTGAGCCCAAAGCGCATCTCGAGGACCTCGCGTTCGCGGTGGCTGAGCTGGTCGAGCGCCGAATGTACCTGCTCGCGCAGCAACCTGCCGTCGGCTTCTTCGGCGGGCCCGACGATGCTCTCGTCCTCGATAAAGTCGCCGAGAGAGCTGTTCTCCTCGTTGCCGACGGGCGTCTCGAGTGACATGGGCTCCTGGGAGATGCGCACGATGCGCCTCACCTTCGCGGCAGCGCGCCGCAGGCGCATCTTGACCGCCGGCTCGAGCGGGATCCCGTCCTTGTCCCTGATCTCGATCGCGCGGACGTCGTCCTTGCTGAGCATGCCCATCTCGATCGCGGTCTCTTCGGCTGTGGGTTCCCGCCCCAGGCGCTGCATCATGCTGCGCTGGACGCGGGACAGGCGGTTGATCGTCTCGACCATGTGGACCGGGATGCGGATGATGCGCGCCTGATCGGCGATGGCGCGGCTGATCGTCTGCCGGATCCACCACGTGGCGTAGGTGCTGAATTTGTAGCCCTTGGTATAGTCGAACTTTTCCACCGCCTTGAGCAGGCCGATGTTGCCCTCCTGGATCAGGTCCAGGAAGTTGATGCCGCGGCCCATGTAGCGCTTGGCCACGCTGACGACCAGCCGCAGGTTGGCATTGGCCAACGCCTGTCGCGCCTCGTGCGCGCGGTCAAAGATCTCCAGCAGGTGCTCGACCACCTCGTCGCGGTCGGTCATGTGCTGGTAAAAGACCTCGGGTGGGGGACATGTGTGCTCAGCCGCCAAGTACCGGCCGACCTTGGTCAGCGTGGGCGGCGGCATGAGATAGAGCGAGCGGTACAGGTCAAAGAGCAAGCCGCTGAGCCAGGTGCGGGTCCGGTTGGCCTCGTCCGTCTCTCCGGGCATCACACGCGCCACATAGTCACGCAGGTACGAGCTGCGCTCTGTGCCCATGCCCAGTTGTCCGGCTTCGCGCTGGATGGCGAGCAAGTCGGGCGGGTCGATCTGCAGGTCCGAGGTTGCCTTGTCCAGGGCGCGGTGGGCCTCGCAAATCGAAGCGTGCGCGTGCTCGATCACGTCTTGCACGACGGGCGTCAGGAGGTCGGCTGGGACCATGCCCATGGCCTCGCAGATGCGTTCCAGGAGCGGCCAATCGGCGCCCAGCTTGTCCAGGAGCGTGCCGACCATATCGACGTGGACGATGCTCTCGGGCGGCTCGATCGTGGTAGGCGGGCGAATGGTCTTGTGCGCATAGCTCTCCAGCCGGGACTGCCACTCTCTGAGCGCCCGGCGCTCGGCTGGGGTGCGTTTGGTGGAGTGGGTGTCCTTGAGGACCGTGACCACGTACCCGGCTGCGCTGATCCGCATGGCGAGCCACATCTCCTCGACGGGGTCGAGCAGGGAGTAGCGCCCCAGCTCGCGCAGGTACATGCGCACGGGGTCCCCCGTCAGCTCTGCCGCCGGGATCTCGGCGTAACGCGGCCTTTCCTCCTCCTGCTCCTCCTCTTCCTCTTCCTCTTCCCCTTCCTCCAGCTCCCCTTCGCTTTCCTGCTCTTCCTCGATCTCGATCTCGGCAAGCTCCGTCTCGGCGGGATCATCCTCGAGATCCTCGTCGTTGACGATCTCGATGCCCAACTCGATCAGGTGCCGATAGATGGCATCGACCTGGTTCTCGTCAAAGTCATCCTCGGGGAGGGCTGCCAAGAGATCGCGGTGAGGCAGCTGCTTCTCCCGCGTCGCCCGGGCGATGAGCGCCTGAACGCGAGGATGGTCGGCTAGTTGGGCGAGCGTCTGTTCTTGTTCCGTGCTACCCGCATCGGTCAGGGTCATGAGGATCGTTCTCTTTCGCGTCGCGCCCAGGCTGTCCTCTCCGAAAGGGCGCGCTGCAGGCGTCGCAAGTCGTCGGTCAGCATCAGGACAAGGTGTGCGTACTCGGTGGCCTTGGCGTCTCCTTGCTCTAGGGCCTCCACCTGGAGCATCGCCAAGCTCTGGTTGGTGCGTTCTATGCTTCTGGCCCGCAGTTCGAGGACACGGCGTTCGATGTCGCGTTCCGCGTCCTTGGTCTCCAAGTCTTCTGTGTCCAGCCCGCTGTCGAGCAGGAATTCCAGGTGGCGCTGCAGGGCGTCAGGCAAGGCCTCTACCCAGGCATCCCAGCTTTGGCCCTCCTCAAAGGTGGACCATGCGGCGTACAGCGCCCGGTTCTCGACGCCGACAAAGTCGTCCTCCTGCAGACCGACCAGGCCCAACTCAGCGAGCAGGGCGTTGACGTGGGCCAAGCGCTCGGGGCGACGGAGCAGCACAGCGAGACAGTGTTCCTCCAGCGCAAAGGCGGTCCTCGCAGGAGGGACTCGCGTCTCTTCTGGCTCGGTCCGCAGCGCTCTGCGCCCCGGGGCCTTGGCGCCTACCTGGCGGCGGATGACGTCCTCCGGGATGCGGAGCATGCGCGCCAGCTTTTGCACATAGTGTGTCCGTTCGACCTCGTCGCGGATTTCGGCGATCACGGGCGCCAGGCGACGGACGGCTTCGGACTTGTCCTTTGCTTCGGTCAGATCCAGATCGGCGGTCACGACCTCAAGGTAGTAGTCAACGACCGGGATCGATCCATCCACGAGCGGCTGCCATCGCTCGGGCGTCTCCCGGATCACGTCGTCCGGGTCCATCCGATCGGGCAGGGTCATGATCCGGATGTCCGCGTCCAACCGGCTCTCGTAGCGGATCCAGCCCTTTGCCGTGACGACGGGCACGGTCTGCCGGTCCAGCGTCTGGCGGGCGACGGTGAGCCCGCGCAGCGTGCCCTGGTCTCCCGCCAGGTCAGGGTCGAGCGCCAGGATGTACCGCTTGGTCATGCGCTTGAGCAAGGCCAGTTGGTGCTCGGTCAGCGCCGTCCCCATGGAGGCAACGACGTTCCCGAACCCTGCCTGGTGCGCCTGCAGGACATCCATGTATCCCTCGACGATCACGACCTCGCCCTTGGCGCGGATGGCGCCCTTGGCTAGATCGAGGCCAAACAACACGTGGCTCTTGTTGAAGAGCGGGCTCTGCGGCGAGTTCAGGTACTTGGGTTCTCCCTCGCCCAAGATGCGACCGCCGAACCCGATCACGCGCCCACGCGGGTCGCGGATCGGGATCATGAAGCGACCCCGGAAGCGGTCATAGAACCCGCCGTCCTCCCGTGCGATGATCAACCCCACCTCGAGCAGTTCGTCTCGGTCATACCCACGCGCCAGGAGGTGGTTGCTCACCGCGCGCCACTCGTCGGGCGCGTACCCCAGCTGGAACGCGCGGATCGTGTCGGCGTTGAGGCCCCGCTTGGCGGCATAGGCACGCGCGCCCTCGGCGCCCGGCGAGCGGGCGAGCTGCTCCCCATAGTATGCCGCAGCCGCCGCATTGATGTCAAACAGCTTGTCGAGGTGCTTTTGCCGTTCGACATCGCGCGGGCGTTCAGGTTCCAGCTCGACGCCCGCCCTCTGCGCCAGCACGCGCAACGCCTCCGGGAAGGAGAGGTTGTCGTGCTTCATCACGTAGGTAAAGACATCTCCCCCCGTGGCGCACGCGCCAAAGCAGTGCCATGTCTGTGTCTCGGGAAAGACAAAGAAGGAGGGCGTCTTTTCGGCGTGAAAGGGGCAGAGTCCCTTGTAGTTGCGGCCGCTCTTCTTTAGCGAGACGTGCTCCGAGACAACGTCAACGATGTCCAGGCGCGCCTTGATCTCGTCTACCGCCGTCATGCCTCTAGGTCCTCTTGGCTCCCTCCGTCAACTTGGCATCGCGATTGGCTAACAGGCAACGATCGGGTGTCGGTCGATCGCCGGCAAGTGAGGCAAGTTAAGTATACACACAATGCCGCTTTTGGTCAATCTCAGGGTCGACGGGTCATTGGGGGCTTGGGCCTTCTATGGTATAATGGACGTATCCCGTTCGAGCAGGTGACCGGAAAGGGTGTGATGGATTGATGAAGCGGTGGCAGCTGTGGATCGGCCTGGCGATCAGCGCCCTCTTTCTGTTCTTGGCAGTGAGAGACGTCGATCTGGCGACGGCGTGGGGATACGTACGGACGGCAGAGTGGCGCTACCTGGTCGCAGGCTGGTTCTGCCTGCTGCTTTCGTACGTCCTGCGCATTTGGCGATGGCGCGCGATCGTGCAGGCGATCGGCCCTGTGCCGTTCTCCACGCTCGGGCAGGTGTACATGGTCGGCTTTATGGCGAACAATGTCCTCCCAGCGCGGATCGGCGAGGTCGTGCGCGCCTACCTGCTCGGGCAGGCGTCGCAGGTCAGCGCCGCGTCAGCCCTGGGCACGATCGCCGTCGAGCGCGTGTTTGACGTGATCGTCGCGCTCCTGTTCTTGATCCTCGGCACGACGTTGGGCAGCCCGGCGGACATCCGAGGGTCGGTGTGGGTGGGGGGTGTGCTGGTCGCCGGGCTCGTGGCGTTCCTGGTCGCGCTTGCGCTGTGGGGCGAGCAGCTGAGTGACCGTGGGGCGAGCGTCGTGGCGCGATTTCGACCGGAGTGGGGGCGCAGGGTGGGGAGCCTCGGGCGCTCATTCGTGCTCGGCTTGCGCGCGGTGGGCACGCCAGGCAGGGCAGCGCGCACGATGTTCTGGTCGTTGGGAGTGTGGGGCTTGTTTGTCGCGTATGCGGCGCTGGTGATGCGCGCGTACGGGCTGCGGACGACGCTGTTCGGCGCACTTTTCCTCTTGGGCATGGGTGGTCTGGGCGTCTCGATCCCGTCTGCGCCGGGGAACGTGGGCACGCTAGAGGGCGCCTATGTCCTCGCCCTGCAGCTGCTCAGCGTGGGCGATCCCAGTTCCCGGGTCAGCTTTGCCCTGACCTACCACGTCGTCGAATGGGTGACCACGGGCGCGATCGGGCTGCTCTGCCTCGGCAGCCTGGGTCTCTCCTTCCGCCAGATCTCGCGGATCGCGCAGCAGGGGGGAGCCGGTGGTCTCGGCTAGGACGCTGCGCGTGAGTGCGGTTGGCGCGCGCATCCGGGCGGTCTGCGCCGCGAGCGGTGCGGGCCATGGATGACTGGCGAGGGGCGCTCGGCTGGGCGTGGCGTTGGGCAGCGCTGATGCTGGCGCTGTCGTGTGTGGCCTACCTGTTCGCCTACCTAGTCTCTCCCGCGGATCAGGTGTTCCTCGGTTTCCTGGCAAACAACGACGACAACCAGCTCTACCTCTCGTACATGCGCGAGGGCGCAGAGGGTGCGTGGCTCACGACCGTGCGCTTTACGCCCGAGGAACACGAGGGCGCGCTGTTGCTGCCCGTGTACCACGTACTGGGCAAGGTCGCTCGCGCGCTGGGCGCGCCCAACGAGCTGGTCTTTCACGTGGCGCGCCTCGTCGGCGGGATCGGCTTGCTCGGCGCCGTGTATTGGCTGATCGCGTTGGTCTTGCCGACAGACGCCGCGCGGCGCAGCGCGTTCCTGCTGGTGTGCTTTTCGTCTGGCTTGGGGTGGCTGCTGGCGATCGCGGGGTTGGCCGATCGCTGGGTCGTGCCCGTTGACATCCGCATGCCCGAGTCGAGCACCTTTCTGACGGTCTTTACCAGCCCGCACTTTGTCCTGGGCGTCACGCTCGAAGTGCTGACCTTTGCCTTCTATCTCGGGGCGGAGCGCCGGCGTGGGCATCTGGTCGGGGCTGCGCTGAGCTTGCTCCTGCTCTCGCTGACCCTGGTGTACAGCGTGATCGTCGTCGCCGGCGTGCTCGTCGTCCTGGCAGTCGTGCGCTGCGCCCAGGAACGCCGGCTCTGCGGGTCGGCGATACGGAACACGATCGCAGTGGGCCTGCCGTGCACGCCCGTGATCGCCTACTATGTCCTGCTCTTGACCTACGAGCCCTTTTGGAGCGTGGTCTATGGCGAGCACGACGTGGTCGCTTCGCCGCCGCTCCTCGCACTCGTGCTCGGGTACGGGCTCGTGTTTGGGCTTGCCGTCCTGGGCATCGGGCATTGGGCCAGAGAGCGGCGTTGGACCACGCCGCGCCTGATGGTCGCGATATGGGTGGTGGTGAACGGGCTACTGGCGTACGCGCCCCTCGCCTTCCAGGGGAAGCTGCTGGCGGGCTGGCACGTGGCGCTCTGTCTGGCGGGCGCAGCCGGTCTGCACGGGGCGTTCCTGCCCTGGTTGGGCCGGCGGGCGTGGTTCGCGCGCGCTGCCGAGCGCACGCCGCACCTGCGGGAGACGGCGCGCAACGTGGCGCTGATCCTGACCGTGCCGACCACCATGCTCGTCTCCTTGCTCGGCTTCCGGGTCGCCCTGGCGGAGCACTACTTTCCTTACTACCTGCCTGTGGACGACGTAGCCGTGGTGCGCTGGCTCGCGACGCGCACGGACGACGGCGACGTGCTCCTCGCGTCGTACGGGATCGCCAACTATTGGGTGGCGCACAGTTCCAGCCGGGCCTTTCTCGGGCACCAGGACGCAGTGCTCGATCCGGTCGGCAAGGACGACATGCTGCGGCGCTTTTACTCTGGCACGGCGGCGGATGAGGAGCAGCGGGCCCTGGTGCGCGAGTATGGGATCACCCACGTCTTTCACGGTGCGCTGGAACGCGAGCTGGGCGGGTTCGATCCGGCGACACGGGCCTGGCTCGAGCTGCGGTATCGCTGGGGCGATGCGGCTGTGTATCGGGTCGCGCTGCCCAGCGGGGAGCTGAGATGAGCGGGCGGCAGGCGCTACGTTGGCTGCTCGCAGGCGCGATCGTGCTCTGGATGGCGTTCGTCTATGCCTCCTTCTACCTCGTGCAGGACCAGCGTCCATTTGCGGCGCACAACCTGCGTGCCGTGGGATCGCACGCTCTCGACGTTCTGGCGGCAGGCTGGATCCTGCTCGCCGGCGCCGGCATGGGCTACCAGATCTGCCGCTGGATCGGGATCCCGACCGGTCGACCGGGCGAGGGGGTGGTGTGGGGCGCCGGGATCGGCATGGGCGCGATCGCGGTGGGGGTCCTGATCCTGGGCGTCTTGGGCTGGGTCACGCGCTGGACGGTCGTGGGCTGGTTGTCGCTCGTGACGCTGCTGTCGTTGCGGGGCGTGGTCGCAGTCGCACGCGAGCTCGCGGGCCTCCGTTCGCACGCGGCGCCGCCGCGCGGGCTGCGGGCGTACCTACTCGCCATGCTCGCGCTGACGGCGCTGCTGGCGCTCGCGCCGCCGCTGGACTGGGATGGCTTGTTCTACCACCTGACCATGCCGCGCCTGTGGTTGGCGCAGGGACGCATCGCCCCTGTGACGGACGCGCCGCACCAGTACTACCCCGGCATGATGGAAATGCTCTACCTATCCGCCATGGCGGTCAAGGGAGATGTCGCCGCCAAGCTGCTCCACTTTGCGTGCCTGCCGCTGCTGACCGGCACGGTGTACCTGATCGCGGAGCGCAGCGTGCGGCGCGGCGGAGGTTGGCGCGCCGTGGCTGTCCTGTCCTCGCTGCCGATGGTGTTCGTGCTGGGGGGGTGGGCGTACAATGACCTTGCCCTGGCGTACTGCCAGCTCGCGGCGCTGGGCGCACTCTTGAACTGGGTCGAGGACAGGACCTCGCGCTGGCTCCTCCTCTCCGGGGCGTTCTGCGGGCTGTCCCTGGGCCTCAAGTACACGGCGTTCGTGTGCGCGCTGTCGATCGGCCTCTTGGTGTGCTGGGCGCTGTGGCGGGCGCGCGCCCGATGGCGCGCATGGGTGGGGGCGCTGGGCGGGTTGGGGCTGAGCGCCGCGGCGTTCGCTGCGCCCTGGTACCTGCGCAACCTGATCATGACCGGGAACCCGGTCTATCCGTTCGCCTACCGGCTCTTTGACGGCGCAGGATGGGATGCGTGGCGCGCGGCGTGGTATGCGCGCGCGGGGAGCGGGCTAGGGTGGGACCTCTCCGCCCTGCTGCGCCTGCCGTGGACGCTGACCCTCGGGCTGCGCGATATGAACTTTTACGATGGGCGGGTGGGCCCCGTCTACTTGCTGGCGCTGCCCTTCCTGATCGCGTGGAGCGTGGCGGCGTGGAGAGCGCGGGAGGAGAGCGGTCGGGCAACGGGCTATGCGATCGCGTTCGCGGCGGGCCAATATGCGGCGTGGGTGGTGGGCGTCGTCCAATCGCGGTCGCTCTTTCAGTCGCGCCTCCTGCTGCCTGCGCTGGTCGCGCTCTGCCCGGCGCTCGCCTTGGTCTACGATCGCCTCTCCATCCTGGACACGCCGCGTCTCTCCGTGCGGCGGCTGATCGGGATGAGCGTGGCGCTGGTCCTGGTGGGGAACCTGAGCTATCACGCGCTGTACGTGGTGCGGGTCGCGCCGCTGGGCGTACTGGTGGGAGAGGAGACCCGGAGCGCCTTCTTGGAGCGCACGCTGGGCGATCACTACCGGGCGATGACGCTCGTCAACGCGACCCTCTCGGAGGACGATGCCGTCCTGTTCCTGTGGGAACCGCGCAGCTACTACTGCGAGCGGCGCGCGCAGCCGGACCCGATCCTGGAGCGGTGGGCATGGCTGCGGCACCGCTACGGCGACGACGTGGACGCAATCGGGGCTGCGCTCGCGGCGGAGGGCTATACACACGTGCTGCTGCACCAGGCAGGGCTGGACCTGGTGCGTAGGGCGCAGCTCGACCCGGTCTCGGACGCCGATCTGGCGGCGCTGGAGGCGCTGCGCAGCGCATACCTGGCGCCGGTCGGCAACGTCGGCGACGCGTACGTCTTGTACCGGCTCGCGGCGGACGATCCGGTCACTCAGGTCGGGCAGTGAGCGACGCGCCCCCCTTGCGTTCGGCCCTTCGCCACGCCCTGTGCGTCTATCTGCCGGTGCGCGCAGTGCTCTCGGCGATCGCCGCCCTTGTCCGAGCGCTGTACGCGGGGGTGGACGCATCGTTCTGGACCAACCGCCCCTACATCGGGATCGCCCCGCTCGAGGGTGGGTGGCAGAGCCTGCTGCTCGGCGTGTGGCAGCGCTGGGATACGCTGTGGTACATGGCGATCGCCAGGGACGGGTACCACGCCGGCGACACGCGCATCTTTGCCCCACCGCTCTATCCGTGGCTGATGCGCGCCGGGGGGTGGCTCCTGGGCGGCAGCGATGCCGCGTACCTGGTCGCGGGCTTGATCGTGTCCAACCTGGCGTGCATCGGCCTGTTCATCTATCTCTACCGCCTGATCGGGCAGGAGTGGGGCG
>JAFGIE010000179.1 GCA_016929775.1 Anaerolineae bacterium | reverse complement strand
GGCTGTCCACGCTGTCCACAGCCTAGGGAGCCGTGATATGCTCCCTAATTGCCATCAGAGTTGTCTCACAATACTTGACACATTCCGTGATGCGCTCGATATCGGGCCCCAGATGCTCGGCGCAGCCTTCTCACTCCTCTTTATGCTGTGGCCTCTGCTGCTGCTTGGCCTGCTGGACCAACGGCGGGGCCGGCTGACTGCCGCGCTCGGCGCCTGGACGATCGTCGCCGGCATACGCGTGGCGATGCTCTTTCTCCCGTCGGTCCTGCCCCTCGCGATCACGATCCCAGAGCCTTGGAACACGGTCCTCTTTGTCGTGACCGGAGCCGTGCTGTGGGGCTTGTGGGTGTGGCGGCGACAGCGGACGCAAAGCCGAATGCGGGGCCTCGGGTCGACTGAAGAGCTGTTTGCCTTGACGCCTGAGCAGTTCGAAGAGATGGTCGCCCAGCTGTACCGGCTCGGGGGACACAGAGCGCGGCGTGTGGGCGGACAGAGCGACCACGGCGTGGACGTGATCGTCGAGGCAAGCAACGGCGAAAAGTGGGTTGTCCAGTGCAAGCGGCAGCGACGACCGATCGGCGAGCCGACCGTGCGCGAGCTGCCGGGTATCATGGCGCACGAGGGCGCGCAGGCTGCAGCCCTGGTCACGGCGGGAACGTTCAGCGAACCTGCGCGGCGCTGGGCCCAGGGCAAGCCGATCTATCTCTACGACGGGGCAGCGTTCGTCGCGCTCTGGCGCCGTGCTCACCAGGAGCGGACGACACGCAACCGCGAGCGCGAACCCGGTCCTTGAGATAGACCGCTGGCGGACGCAGACGCGGACAGAAGCGCGGACGCTTGAGCTGGCTCGATCCCGGGCGGGCGTGGAGCGCGGTTGCGCTTCGACTTGGACGGAGTGCTTCGTAGCTCAAGATGCCGCACGATGCTTTATGGGAGCCGCCGCGACGAACGAGCAGCTGGGGTGCTCGACCCTCGAGATGGTGCAGCGCCAGGTGGCGATCGCGGAGACGGATACAGAGTCCTTCGCGACCTCAGGATGCTGCGCGAAACGCGCACAGAAGGGCGAGTCCGGCGGATAACTGGCGGTTGTGACAGCAAGTTGTTTTGACATCCTATGTGCGTTGTGGTAAGCTAAAGGAAGCAACGAGACACAAGACTGGTGCGGCGAGGGAGCCCGCAGTGCCCCGCGCCCGTTCGCCGCAAGCCGGTGAGCGGGCTGTTTCTTACCCGCTAGAGGCTGCCAAATGGCGCTCCTGACCCCAGAACAAGAGGCACGCGCCCAGATCGACCCTATGCTCGCCGAGGCGGGCTGGGTCGTGCAGACGCGCCAGCAGATGAACCGACTGGTAGCGCCCGGCGTTGCGGTGTGCGAGTTCCCGCTGGCCACGGGTGAGGTCGACTATCTGCTCTTTGCCGACGGGCGCCCGATCGGCGTGGTGGAGGCCAAGCCAACGGGTACGACACTGAGTGGAGCTGAGCCGCAGGCGATGAACTACTGCGAGGGCCTGCCCGACAAGCTGCGCCCGCTGGCGTGGCACGACCCGCTCCCCTTCCGCTACGAGTCAACCGGCGTTGAGACCTACTTTGCCGACGACCGCGACCCCGACGCGCGCAGCCGGCGCATCTACACCTTTCACCGGCCCGAGACGCTGATCAGGTGGGCGGCGCAATCAGAGACCTTGCGAGCGCGCTTGCGCAGGATGCCACCCCTCGCGACCGAGGGCCTATGGGAAGCACAGGTGGAGGCGATCCGCAACCTGGAGCAGTCGTTCGCGCAGGACCGCCCGCGGGCGCTGATCCAGATGGCGACCGGCAGCGGCAAGACGTACACCGCCGTGCAGTTCATCTACCGCCTGGTCAAGTACGCCGGTGCGCAGCGGGTGCTGTTCATGGTCGACCGCACCAACCTGGGCCGCCAGGCCTACAACGAGTTCGCCCAGTTCACCACGCCGGACGACGGGCGCAAGTTCACCGAGCTGTACAACGTGCAGCATATGCGATCCAACGTGCCCGACCCCGTCGCCAAGGTATGCATCACCACCGTGCAGCGCCTGTTCTCGATGCTCAGCGCCGAGCCCGAGATGGATCCCGAGCTGGAGGAACGCCCGCTCGGCGCGTTGGGGCACATCTATGGCGACCAGCCCAAGGAAGTTGCCTACAACGCAGCGCTGCCGGTCTCGTATTTCGACTTTATCGTCATCGACGAATGTCACCGATCGATCTATAACGTGTGGCGGCAGGTGCTCGAGTATTTCGACGCTTACCTGATCGGGCTGACGGCGACGCCGTCCAAACTAACCTACGGCTTCTTCAACCAGAACTGCGTGATGGAGTACCCGCGTGAGCGGGCGGTGGCGGATGGGGTGAACGTCGACGGCTGGGTGTACCGCATCCGCACCGAGGTGACGGAGGCGGGCAGCCGGATCGAGGCGGGCGAGTGGGTGGACGTGCGCGACCGGCGGACGCGCGAGGAACGGGCCGAGGCGATGGACGAAGAGCTGGACTATGGCCCAAGCCAGCTCGACCGCGACGTGGTCGCGCCCGACCAGATCCGGACTGTGATGCAGACCTTCCGCGACCGGCTGTTCACCGAGATCTATCCCGGTCGCACGATCGTGCCCAAGACGGTGGTCTTTGCCAAGGACGACAGCCACGCAGAGGACATTGTACGCATCACGCGCGACGTGTTCGGCAAGGGGGACGCGTTCTGCTGCAAGATCACCTACAAGACAACGGGACGCAAGCCCGAGGACCTGATCAACGACCTGCGCAACAGCTACAACCCGCGCATCGCCGTGACCGTCGACATGATCGCTACCGGGACCGACGTGCGCCCTCTCGAGGTGCTCCTCTTTTTGCGGCGGGTCAACTCGGCCAACTACTTTGAGCAGATGCTGGGACGGGGCACGCGCGTGGTGCAGGACACTGAGCTGCGCGCCGTGACGCGCGACGCGGGCCGCAAGACGCATTTCGTGATCGTCGACGCCGTGGGCGCCGTGGAGCACGAAAAGGTCGATACCGGCACGCTGGAGCGCAAGCGCTCCGTGTCGCTGGAAAAGCTGCTGGAGCAGATCAGCTGGGGTGTGGTCAGCGAAGAGGCGTGCACCTCGCTGGCAGTCCGCCTGTCACGGATCGAGCGCGAGCTCACGGACGAGGAGCGGCAGGCAATCCGCGAGGCGTCCGGCGGCAAGTCGCCGCGCGAGCTGGCGCACGCCCTGCTCGACGCCGTGGACCCTGACCTGGTCCTGGCGGACGCGCGGGCGCAGGGCATTGCCGACCCGGCGCCGGAGGCGCTCGCCGAGATACGGGCGGCGCGCATGCGCGAGGCGACGGCGCCGTACAACGACCCGGCGCTGCGCGGGCTGCTGACGAACATTCAGCAGCGCAGCGAGCAGATCGTCCACACCGCGCTGAAAGACCGGGTGTTGGAATCCGGGTACAGCGTGGCAGACACCGAACGGGCGCGGCAGACGGTCGAGGACTTTCGCGCCTACGTGGAAGCGCACCGGGACGAGATCGCGGCGCTCGAGGTGCTGTTCAGCCAGTCCTACCGGCGCCAGGCGCTGACGCTGGAGCAGGTCAAGGAGCTGGAGGACAGGATCGCGCTGCCGCCGAACGCGTGGACCACAGTGTCGCTGTGGCAGGCCTACGCGCAGCTCGAGCAGGACAAGGTGCGTGGCGCGGGTGCGCAGCGGGTGGTGACCGACCTGGTCTCGCTGGTGCGGCACGCCGTGCAGATGGACGACGAACTGGTGCCCTACCCGGACGTGGTGCGGGCGCGATATGAGCAGTGGCTTGCGGCGCAGGAGGCGGACGGGCAGCAGCTCACCGACGCGCAGCGCTGGTGGCTGGACCGCATCGCGGAGGCGATTGGGCTGAACCTGAACGTCACGCCGCAGGACCTGCAGCACGGCGAGATGGGTGCCCACGGCGGCATCGTCTCCGCACAGCGCGCGTTCGACGGGCGCCTGCAGGTGGTGCTGGCAGAGATGAATGAGGCGTTGGGGGAGTAACGTTGTCTGGAGATGAGGCTCTGAGCATCCCGAGTGGCTGGGTGGAGACAACCATTGGTGTGATCACCTTGCCTATAGAGAAGGTGAAGCCAGAGCAGGACCCACAGCAGCTGTTCACCTACCTCGACATCTCCTCTCTCGACAACCAGTTGAGCAGAGTGGTCGAGCCAAAGGTGTACCGAGGGTCGGAGGCACCCTCACGAGCAAGGCAGCTAGTCCGAGCACGCGACACTCTGTTCTCAACAGTCAGGACCTACCTGAGAAACATCGCAATGGTGCCGGATGCCTACGATGGGCAAGTGGCATCGACGGGGTTCTCTGTTCTGCGTGGAGCAACGGGGATCGAACCGAGGTACCTGTACTACTACGCGCTAACAGATGAGTTTGTCGACAGTCTGAGCGAGCTTCAGCGAGGTACCAGCTATCCTGCCGTTCGTGACAGCGATGTACGCCGCCAGATGATTCCTCTGGCCCCCACCAAGGAGCAGCGCCGCATCGTCGACGCCATCGAAGCCCAGTTCTCCCGCCTCGACGCAGCGGTGGCAGCGCTGGAGCGCGCCAAGGCCAACCTCGAGCGCTATAGGGCCTCGGTCCTCCAGGCGGCGTGCGAGGGACGGCTCGTGCCCACAGAGGCCGACCTGGCACGCGCTGAGGGCCGAGACTATGAGCCGGCAGACGTGCTCCTGCAGCGGATCCTCGCCGAGCGGCGCCGGCGCTGGGAAGAGGCAGAGTGGGAGAGACAGGTCGAACGCGCAAAGAAAAAGGCGGCGCAGGCGCTGCGCAAGGCCAAGGGGCTGCCGGCGCGCATCCGCGACCTGGCGCCGGAGGAGTGGGGGGGGATTCCGGAGGAGGAGTACGCGCGCTACCTGCCTAGGAATGGGAAGTGGAAGCACAAGTACGACGAGCCCGAGCCGCCGGACACGGAGGGCCTGCCCGATCTGCCGGAGGGGTGGGTGTGGGCGACGGTTGACCAGATCGGTGAGGTCCGTCTGGGGCGCCAGAGATCGCCTCGACACCACCAAGGGCCTCATATGAGACCCTACCTTAGGGCGGCAAATGCTACATGGGAAGGGGTGGACCTCTCAGACGTTAGCGAGATGAACTTCCCTCCGGACGACCTTGAGACGTATCGTCTCCAGAAAGACGACATACTCTTGGCGGAAGCATCCGGCAGCCCGGGCGAGGTCGGCAAGCCGTTCATATGGGAAGAGCAGATTGAGGACTGCTGTTTCCAGAACACTCTCATCCGCGTGCGCCTGTACAGGCTTCCACCAGAATATGTGTGGCTGTACTTCCTGTCCAGCGCGCTGACTGGCAGATTCGGCGAGATAGCGAAGGGTGTTGGCATTCACCACCTCGGCTCGAGCAGGCTGTCAGTCTATGCAGTCGCCGTACCACCCGAAGCCGAACAGATGCGTATCGTGCAGGAAGCACACCGAAGATGGTCGCTTGCCCATGCAGTGCGGGCGTCCGCTCAGTCTGACCTGATCCGTGCGCACCGTCTCCGCCAGTCGGTCCTCAAGTGCGCCTTCGAGGGGCGGCTGGTGCCGCAGGATCCGGATGACGAGCCGGCGTCGGCGCTGCTGGCGCGTATCCATGCGAGGCAGGTAGGGGCGGGTTTCGAGGCAGGAACGACGCCGCAGGAGTAGGTGTGTACCGTGGCGGTGTTGCGTTCGGGGCGCAAGGCGTCAAACCCGCCCCTATGCGACCAGGCGTTGGGTGATGGTGTGGGGACGGGTCCACTGTAGCGCCGTTGTCCGACAGATGGCATTGACCACGCGACAGGTAAGGTACATTGTCATACGATCCTGAGCGACACCATCGGCGATCGATGCGGTTGCCTGGGTACGACTATACGGCCCCGGGCGCGTATTTCGTGACGCTCTGCGTCCGGGGTGGTGCGTGCGTGCTGGGCGAGATCGTCAGTGGTGAGATGGTGCACAGCAAAGAGGGGCGGCTCGTAGAGGGCTGTTGGGCCGACCTGCCAAACCATTACCCGCACGTACGGTTGGACGCATTTGTGGTCATGCCAAACCACGTGCACGGGGTTCTTGTCCTGGTGGATGATGATCACCCGGGGATGGGCCTTGTAGGGGCGGGTTTCCACGGAAGTGACGGCGCATATGGGGCAGGTCCGCGTTCTGTCC
Organism: Anaerolineae bacterium; assembly: GCA_016929775.1. Next base: position 837 of record JAFGIE010000179.1, on the reverse strand, counting down.
GTGCTCTGACCACGGCGCGAGGCGTCGAACCCGCCCCTACGGGCGCCACCGCGGGTGACACGGAACCCACCCCTACGAGCGCCACCGCGGACGACAGCGAACCCGCCCCTACGCCACTACGCCGCCATGCTCTCCCCGAGATCGTGCGCGCATTCAAGACCTTTTCTGCACGCCGGATCAATGCCCTACGCGGCACGTCAGGACAGCCATTCTGGCAACGTAGTTACTACGAGCACGTCATCCGCAACCGGCGCGAGCTCGACGCGATCCGGACATACATCGACCTCAACCCACTGCGCTGGGAGCTTGACCGGGAACACCCCGGGCACAGTGCTTCTAGAAGGCACACACATGACGGCTGAGTCATCTGCAATCGTCCAACGTCTGTGGAACTATTGCAACGTCCTGCGCGACGACGGCGTCTCCTATGGCGACTATGTCGAGCAGCTGACCTACCTCCTCTTCCTCAAAATGGACCGGGAACAGGCCGAGTGGGGTCTGCGCGAGAGCGCGATCCCCGAAGCGTACAACTGGGCTAGCCTGCGCGCCCTCGAGGGCGCCGAGCTCGAGAGCCACTACCGCGAGACGCTGCTCGCGCTGGGCCAGGGATCGGGCCTGATCCCGGTCATCTTTCGCAAGGCGCAGAACCGGATCCAGGACCCCGCCAAGCTGCGCCGCCTGATCTCGCTGATCGACGAGGAGCAGTGGATGGGCCTCGGGATCGATGTCAAGGCCGAGATCTATGAGGGGCTCCTCGAAAAGAACGCCCAGGACATCAAGTCGGGCGCCGGGCAGTACTTTACCCCGCGCTCGCTGATCCAGGCTATGGTCGACGTG
>JAFGIE010000019.1 GCA_016929775.1 Anaerolineae bacterium | reverse complement strand
GGCGATCCGCCGCAGGACGTGGTGCGCGCGGCGGGCGAACGCCTGGGCGAGGTGAAAGCGAAGCTGCGGCCAAGTAGACCGCCAGGAGCGGGTATCGCGAGGTCCGGTGGGAAAGCGTTCGCACGACATCGCACAGGCATTCAGCATCTACACATACTTTGACGGGTGGGATCGCTGGCGCTTTCGCCGCCTCCTGCGATGGATCCGCGACGACCCCGTCTCCCTGCAGCGCCTGCTCGACTTTGAGCGGCAGCTCGTCGAAAGGCCGATGCACGCCTGGGCGTACCGCGGGTACTTGGTCTCGGCGCTCAGGTGGTACAACGAGGAGCTCGATCGCCAGCGGCTGGCAAGCCGCCCGCGCCCCGAGCAGCTGCGGCGCTTGTTCGAGGTGGTCCTGGTCTTTCTGGAAGCAGGGCCCCAGCTGCACCGCGCCTACCGCGACCTGCTCGTCCGCATCGTCCGCGCAAGCGCCAGGCTCCGCGCGCGTGGCTGGGCGCGTCCAGGGATCCGTCCACGGCAGTTCCGGCGCGAGGCGGCAAAGGCCATCTGCCGTCTCGGCGCGCGGCGGCAGAATTGGAAAGCGTGGGATCCAGCTCTGAACGCGCAAGCTGTGCGCAGGCTGGCGTGCCTGGAGACGATCGCCGCCAAGGTCGGCGACCTCCGGCAGTTCCGCGCCGTCTACCAGGACGGGGCGCCGCCGATCGGGCTGGAGGCGACCTGCTCGCTCCTGGCGATGGTACGCGATTACCGCGCGTTCTCGCGCTACCTGCGCCGGACGAGCGCGCCCTTTGAGCGGTGGCGCCTGGGGCACGGCGACCTGTTCCGCACGGTCGAGAGCACAGCCGAGCTCGATCGCGTGCTCGCCTTTCTGGGCATGCTCGCCGAGCATCCCCTGATGCGTAAATGCGCGCGCTACGACCGGGCTCGGCACCCACAGCACGATTTTCGGCCCGCAGACAAGGTCAAGGAGGCGTGCCTGGGGCGCGATTGGGACAACGCACGGCAACGCGACGCGATCCTGGAGCGCCTAGCCGGCAGGTATGTGCAGAACCTGGTGAGCCACGAGCTGGCGGCGCTCTGGAGCAAGGCGTATGGCGCCAAGATCCGGTGGGCGTTCGATACGTTCACGTCCTATGTCCCCTATGAGGAACGGACCCGCAACTGGACGGCGGACGCCGGTCGCACCCGGGGGTGCTGGAACTGGCAGCGGGGGCAGGCGTACGAGCACAGCTGTTTCGTAGATGCCCTGCTGCCGCGGCTGTGCGCCCGATTCCGAGAGCTGAGCCCCGAGGCGTTCGAGACTGCGCTCGATCTACTTCCCAGTCACCTGGATGTCGAGCAGTTCACGGCAGTCGTGAACGTGCCCGTAGCGTGGGAAAAAGACACCGTGCTGCAAGAGGGATATCAACGCCACATTGGATTCTACAACGAAGAGGTCGAGGTAGCGCGCCCGACGCGGTTTGCGCCCCACACCTTTGTGTTCGAGCGCCCCGCTCTCCAGCGGGCGATCGATCTGCTGGACGATGCGGAGGCGCTCCGCCGGGCGATCCAGGCACACACGGCTTTGGAAGCCTAGGACGTGATGCGCGACGAACTGCCGTGGGTGCCTCCAGATCTGGCTGAGAGCTTGCTCGCGCTCACCTCCTACCTGAGAGAGACACTGGCGCCAGAGGTCTCACGGATTGGGCTGTATGGCAGTTGGCAGCGGGGCGACGCCAGCCCCACAAGCGACGTGGACATTGTGGTGCTGCTGGACCACAGCGTGCCGTGGTTTGACGCCACGAACGGGATCACGAACCGGCGCGCCGCCCGCCGGGACCGGTCGCGTTGGCACGCGATCGAGGCCCGGGCAAACGCGCTGTGCCTCGACGCGAGAGGCTACTCGATCGCCGTCGTGACGCAAGACATGCTCGACTACTATGCAGCGCGAGGGCCGATCCACCTCCAGAACTGGGCATATGCCGTGGAGCACTGCTTCTGCCTGTGGCAATCCAAGGCTTGAGAACCCCGTGGGGGGAGCGGGGCTGGACGGTGCGTAGCATGGCGGTCCGGTAGCCGCAAGGTCCCGAGCCGCACGGGATGCGGACGGCGCATCGGTGTTGGCTTGGCTGCGGATGCCGGATGTGTGGTGTGCCTGAGAGGAGGCAAGACAATGGACTGGGCTATCCTCCCCAAGGTAGAGCTGCATCTGCACCTCGATTGCTCGCTCAGCTACCGGGTCGTCTCACAGATCGATCCGTCGATCACGCTCGAGCAGTACCGCACGGGCTTTGTTGCGCCGGCCAAATGCGCGGATCTTGCCGAGTACCTCCAGCGTGCTCCCAGTAGCTACCCGCTCATGCAGACCGAAGCGCACCTTCGTCTGGTGACGCTGGACTTGTTTGAGCAGCTCCGCCAGGACAACGTCCTCTACGCTGAGATGCGGTTTGCCCCCCTGCTGCACACCACGAAAGGGCTTTCGCCCGCCCAAGTTGTCGCCAGTGTGGAGGCGGCAACGGCTGAGAGTGTGCGCCGCACCGGCGTCGAAGCGCGGATCATTCTCTGTACACTGCGCTTCTACTCTGAGGCACAGAGCCTTGAGACTGTGCGCCTGGTCGAAGACTTTCGCGGCACGCATGTAGCCGGGTTTGACATTGCGGCAGACAAACCGGGGAACGTGTTTGACGACCACGTCGCTGCCTTCCGGTATGCGCGCGACAAGGGCATTCCCTACACCGCACACGCCGGGGAAACGCGCGGGCCGGATAACGTCTGGGACACCGTGCGGCTCTTTGCGCCGTCGCGCCTCGGTCACGGCGTACCATGCCTGGAACGTCCCGCGCTCGTCGAACACCTGCGGCAGCACCGGATCCATCTCGAGGTGTGCCCGACCTCCAACATACAGACGAATACATTCGACACCTATGCCGACCACCCCATCGACCAGCTGTACCGGTCGGGCCTATCGGTGGGTGTGAACACCGACGCGCGCACGATCTCGAATATCACACTAGGTCAGGAATACGCCAAGCTGCACCAAACGTTCGGGTGGGATGCCGGAGACTTTTTCCGGTGCAACCAGAACGCGCTGCAGGCGGCGTTCATCCCGGACGCACTGCGAAACGAGCTGCTGGCGCGGTTGGCTGAGGGCTACCGGCGCGCGCGCTGACCGTGGCGGTGCGCGCTACTCCAGATACGTGGCACACGCCGGACGCAGGCGGCCTGTGAAAGGCTCCCGCCCGCGCCTGCGGGGAGCCCAGACCGTCCGAAAGCAGCGTCGCACAGGCGGACCAGTTGCTCGAGCGCATCTACACTCTCAATCCAGGCCCAAGCCTGCCCGATCAGAGCCTGCCGGAACTGGCCCGTCGCGACCAACCAGCCACGGAGGATCATGTCGTGGAAAGGTGGAACCCGTGAACACCAGACGCTCGATCCTAGCGGGCGTGGTCACGACGGTCGCCGTCCTGGGCATCGCGCTGACGGGCACTTGGCCCACCGTTCGCGCCTCTCCGAGCTGCACGATCTTTACGGTCGGAGACGAGAACGCGGCCTTTTACGGCAACAACGAGGACAACGACGACGCACGCCAGGGGCGGATCTGGTTCCATCCGCCGCGTGGGGACCAGTACGGCGTGGTCCTGTTTGGCTACTCGGTCGGCGGGCACGCCGATATCGCCGTCGGCGGGATGAACGATCAGGGCCTCGTGGTCGACTCGAACGCGCTGCACACCACGCGCGCCGCCCGCCATCTCGGCAGGACCCCCTATCGCGGCTCTTTCTTTATCGAAATGCTGGAGCGGTGTGCGACCGTCGAGCAGGTCAAGGAGTGGGTGCAAGGGTATGACCTGCTCTTCCTGGAAGCCCAGCAGGCGCACGTCGCCGACCGTCTGGGCAACGCGGTGGTGTTGGGGTTGGATGAGCACGGCGACCTGTTCTTCACGGAGAAACCGGGGAAATACCTTGTATCGACCAATTTCAGCCTGGCGCAAGACCCAACAGCACGCGAGGCCGATCGCAGGTACAAGACAGCTGCCGCCATGCTTGAGACGATGGACCCCTTGACCGGCGAGGGATGCGCCGCCATCCT
>JAFGIE010000178.1 GCA_016929775.1 Anaerolineae bacterium | reverse complement strand
GGGTCCGTGATCCTGCCGTCGGGCGCGGGTGAGGTGACTCACCCATTTCGCCCTTGACTTGGGCATCCTTTGCATGTACAATCACACCCTATCCCTCAGTGGCTTCGTCCACTGAACTCGAGGATGCAAGATGTACGACCTGTACGAACCGCCGCCGACGAGGCGGTCTGATTACACGACCATCGCCCTGGCGGCGACCGCCCTGGTCCTGATCGCCGCAGTCGTGATCTGGGGCGCCGTCCGCTACGGTGGGATCGACGGTCTCGTGCTCCGTGTGCGCGCCGAGATCACAGCCCGTCGCCCGCACCCGGACCTCGTTCCCACCCCGATCGCCTACGACGCAGCCGCAGCGCAACAGCTCGCCATATCCGCGCCGACGGCGACGCTCCCCCCTGCGGTGACGCCGGTCGCCGGCAGCGAGGACACCGCGCCAACGCCGACCCTCGCCCCGACGGCGACGCCTGTTGCTGCCGGGGGCGGAGGCGCGGCGTCCGGTGCGACCCCCACGCCGCTCGCGCTCCACGCACCTGCCGCGCCCGCCGTCGAGCTAACCGGGTTGGCGCACTTTTGGCAGACATGGAACAACTGTGGTCCGGCGACGCTGGCGATGGGCCTTAGCTTTTACGGGTGCGCGCTCGACCAGGCGGAGGTCGGCGAGGCCCTACGCACCAACCGCGAGGACAAGAACGTCAGCCCCGACGAGCTCGTCGCCTATGCGCGTGCGCAGGGGCTCGAGTCGATCGCACGCGCGAACGGCAATGGCGACCTGCTGCGGACCTTGCTCAGCAACAACATGCCCGTGCTGATCGAGACCTGGGTCGAGCCGGAGCCGGGGGATGGCCTCGGGCACTACCGGCTCTTGACCGGCTATGACGATGCCGCGCGGGAGTGGATCGCCTACGACTCCTTTGTCAGCACCGGCGTGGACAGGAACCAGCCCTACCGCGGCATCCGGATCCCCTACGACGAGGCGGCGCGCGACTGGGCAGTCTTTAACAACGTCTACGTGCTGATCTATACGGCGCCCATGGAGCCGCTCGTGCAGAGCATCCTCGGAGGCGACTATGACGAGCAAGCCATGTGGCAGCGCGCGCTACGCGACGCAGAGCACGCCGTGCAGCAGCGCCCCGACGATCCCTTTGCTTGGTTCAACCTGGGCACCGACCTGGTCGCCACGGGACAGCTTGAGCGCGCCGCGGCAGCTTACGACCATGCGCGCGCGATTGGCCTCCCCTGGCGCATGCTGTGGTACCAATTCGGCCCCTTTGCCGCCTACCACGGCGTAGGGCGCTATGACGAGCTGATCGCCCTGGCGGATGCCACGCTTGCCCTGACCACGCACGTCGAAGAACTCCACTACTGGCGTGGAATGGGGCTGCTCGCACGCGGCGACGTGGAGGGAGCGCGTGCAGCCTTCCGGCGCGCGCTCGAACTGAACCCCGGCTACGCTGAGGCGGTGGACGCTCTCGCCACGATCGAGCGCAGCGCCCCGTGACCACGCTCGCGATCGCCCGCCGCCGCCACTTGCTCCGCAACACGCTCCTCGTCGGGGCCTCGTTCGGCCTTGCCGCCGCCGCCGGGCTGCTGCGCAACGCGATCATCGCGCGCCAGTTCGGGATCGGCGCCGCGCTCGACGCCTACTATGCCGCCTTCAAGCTGCCCGATTTCCTGTTCACCGTGGTCGCCGGTGGGTCGCTGGCGACGGCGTTCGTGCCGGTCTTTGCCGGGCTGCTGGCTGAGGGAGACCGGGAGCGCGCCTGGCGCCTCGCGGCAGCGGTGACCAACCTGGTCGTGATCCTGGTCAGCGTTCTCTCCCTGCTCGCCGCGCTGCTCGGCCCGTGGCTGGTGCGCACCCTCGTCGCGCCTGGCTTTGACGCCGCCGCCCAGGCGGAGACGGTCGACGTCATGCGTCTGGTGCTGGTCTCGACCCTGATCTTTGGGATCAGCGCCGTCCAGACCAGCGCCCTGCACAGCTTTAAGCACTTTCTGCTCCCCGCCCTGGCGCCGGCGGTCTACCCGCTGGGCATCGCGGCGGGCGCGCAGTGGCTGGGGCCCGTGTGGGGCGTGCGCGGACTGGCGGTAGGCGCGATCGTCGGCGCAGCACTGCACCTGGCGATCAAGGTCCCGGCGCTGCTGCACTACGGCTTCCGCTGGTGGCCCGTGCTCGACCTGCGCAGCCCAGCTGTGCGCCGGGTCGGGGCGCTGATGGGCCCGCGCGTGCTCGACCTGGGCGTCTTTCACCTCACCCTGCTGGCGACAAACAACCTCGCCTCGCGGCTCGGCCCAGGCAGCGTCAGCGCGCTGGAGTGGGGCTGGGATGCGATGCAGCTGCCCGAGACGATCATCGGCACCGCGTTTGGGCTGGTCGCCCTGCCCACCCTCTCCGACCTGGCTGCGCACAGCGACATCCCCGCGCTGCGCGCGACGCTCGGCGAGACGCTGCGTGCTGTGCTGGCGCTGACCGTCCCCGCCGCCCTGGGCCTGATCCTGCTCGGCAGGCCCTTGCTCCAGCTGCTCTACCAGCGCGGCGCCTTTGATGCCGCGGCAACCGATGCGGTCTATGTCGCCCTGCGTTTCTACGCCCTGGGATTGGTCGGGCACTCTTGCCTGGAGCTGGCAGCGCGCGCCTTTTTCGCACAGCAGGACACGGTCACGCCCCTGCTCGTCGCCACGGGATCGGCGCTCCTCAACATCCTGCTCGGCATCCTGCTCCGCGCGCCGATGGGCCACGGGGGACTGGCGCTCGCCAACTCGCTCGCGATCTCGATCGAGGTGCTGGTCTTGCTCCTGATCCTGCGGCGCCGCTGGCACGGGGTCGAGGGGCGCCAGATGCTGATCGCCCTGCTACGGATCACGGGCGCGGCGTTGATCATGGGCGCTGCCGTCTATGGGGCCCTAGTGCTCGCCGCGCGCGCGAACCTCGGTCCCTTGCCGACCGTCGCCGCCGGGGCAGGCGTGGGGGGATTGACCTACCTCGTCGCCGGGCTGCTCCTTCGGGTGCAAGAACTCCACTGGGCGCTGCGCACGTTCAGACCACGCATAGGACACAGAGACTAGACCGGACCACCAGCGTCTCGCCGGCGCCCGCTGCTGACCTGACTAGACCTGCCACCCGCTCTCGAGATCGTCCCTGATGCCGACCAACCGTGCCTCGATCCGCGCCAGGAACATAGGTCGGATCAGCGGCTCGATGACCGCCATCAAGCCCTTGAAACGAATGGTCTCCCTTTGCACGAGGCGGGTGCCCTCGCCTTCTGGACGGAACTCGTAGGCGAGGTGCCCCTCCACGCCCGTCCCCCAAAAGCGCTCCTCGAGGGCGCAAGGAGGCTCGTAGCGCGTGATCTCGGACCAGATCTCGCCCTGGACCAATGGGAACATGCGCACGACCTCCCGGTAGCGGGTCCCGACGCCCACGGGCGCGCCGGTCGTCCTCTCCAAGAGGAGCACGGGCGAACCCGGCGCCTGCGGATACGTGTCCTTGTCACGCAGGAAAGCAAAGACGTCGGCAGGGGTCCGATCGATCGAGATCGTTCGCTCAAAGTACATCGTACCACGCTCTCCTGCCGCTCGCGCTCGCCCCAGCGCCGCCACGACCGCCGGTCAGCAATGTCCCTTCCGTCGTCGAGCTGTCCGTCCCGAACAGGTGCCACACGTCGCCACGTTCACCGATCGAGGCGACAGTAGGCCTCATAGTCCCCGACCATGAGGTGCAGCGGCGGCTCATCCTCCTCGATCTCGGGAAAGCGCCCTAGCGGTTCGTAGAACCGGTTGTCCGCGTCGTCATCGTTGACGACCGAGACCTCGCCGACCAGCACCCGCTGCTCGCTCGCCCAGAACGTGTGATAGCAGTAGGGCACGAGCCTGATGCTCTCGCCCGGGGTCAGGAGCAGTCTGCCGCCCGCCGGCACCGTGCGCGCCAGCCCGTCGATGCGCACCGTCACCTCCGTGTTCGCCAGCTCCCCCTCTGGCGTGGCGTTGTACACCTCGATCGCCAGCACCCCGCCGCCGCGGTTGATGATGTCCTCGGTCTTGTTCCAGTGGTAGTGCAGCGGCGTCACCTGGTCTACGTCGACGACCAGGGCCTTCTCGCAGTACAGTTCCCCCGCGCCCGCCGCCAGGTCCTCCAACGAGCCATTGCGTATGGTAAAGAGCGTGAGCCCGAGACGCGCGAAATCGCCGCGTCCAAAGTCGGTCACGTCCCAGCCGAGCTTGCGCTCCACGATCTGGCGCACCGCATTCCCCTCTGCTGCCCATCGATCGGCGTCCCAGTAGGCAAAGGGCGGCAAGTAGAACTGGCGCGCTGCCACGAACGCCTCCACATCACGCATGATCGCATTGATCTCGGATCGCTTCAACACACCACCTCCTTCAAGTCCCGTGGATCGCCGGTTCCGTTTGCCGTTCGCGCAGCCTGCCCGCACACGGGTGACTCCGCCGCGCCGCCCGTGCAGAGCCAACCCCACTGGGCCGTCGTGCCTGGGCGCCACTCCCCGCGAGCTACGGACCCCCCGCCGCTGGCGCAAAAGAGATAAACTGGCACCCGGTCGACGGCTCCACGTACGCGAGCTCGAACGCCCACTTGCCGAGGTCCTCATCTTCGAGCCAGACCGCGCTGGAAAGGGATTCCTCCACGCTCTCCGCCATCGCCGGCATGTACTCAAGCGACGTCAGCCAGTAGAAGCCCCGCTCGTACGCTAGGTCGAGCAACTCACCCTGTTGTTTTGCGCGCACCCCCTCGGGATCTAGGGCGTACCCGAGCCCTGACATCACAGGTATGTCGAGCGAGTAGGCGATGATCCCGTCGTCAAAGGACAGGATCCCGGCGCCGTCGTACAGCGCCTTGATGTCGGCAGCCGTACGAGCGCGGTTCTGCCAGAAGCGGTAGTACTGCTCGTTGTAGTCGCCGGACGCCTTGTCCGCCAGCATGCCGTTGGCCATATACAGCACCAGCATGGTCGCCAGTCCGAGACCCACTGGGATGCCCAATGTGCGCTGGTGACGGTGCATAGACACCAGCAGAACAGCGGCGAGGGCGACGCCAAGCCAGAACAGGAGCAGTAATGCTCCGGTCCGATCCCACACTCCACTGCTGGACGCCGTCTGAGTAGAGGGGCGCACGATCAGCGTCGCAATGATCGCGAGCGAAACGATGCCTGCTGTATAGAGAAATGCGTGGGTGAGGCGACGTGTAGCCGCCAGCCGGACCCAGACATCGCGTATGGCGCGTCTTCCACCGAAAAGGGCGAGGATGAGACTGAATACCCAGATCGAGATTACAAAGTACCAGTGCCCCTGGTGCCAGACGCCGACGTTGACCAGTGTATAGGCCGCTTTGCCAAGGACATACAGACAGAGTGCCGCGATCACGGACGACAGCCTACCCGGGGAGGCCCTGCGCCGCAGGCTATGCACCAGCTGGACGCCAAGGTACATCGCGGCAACGACCGCCGGGACCGCGATCTGTAAAGCGCGCCACGTAGTAGCCTCCCACCATCCCCAGTCGCTTCCGAGGATCTGCTCCACGGGCAGCAGGGCATAGGTCAGAGCCTGCAGATTCGCGCGGATCGAGATGCCACCCTTGAGTACGCCGCTGACCGGCAAGAACGTGCCCGCATACAGCCAGTTAACTGTACCGTACGCAGCGAGGACAAGGCATGGCATCGCGCACAGGGCGAGTGCGTAGCGCCAGAACGAACCCAACTGCTTCCGCCGCCAGAGCAGCGGAGCGAGGAGCGCAGGGACGAGAAAGACGTCGTCGAGCCGCGTGAGCACGATCGCGGAGAGGAGAACGGAGGTGCGCACATACGGCGCCAGTGCCGCAGTACGGTACAGCTTGCCTGTCGCCATCGACCAGATCAGGATCGATGCCAGTAGGAGCAGGAGCGCGCTCTCCATCCCGTTGGCAAACGACCACAACGACCCGTATCTGCTGTTCGCGGCGATCGCGACAAAGTAGTAGAGCCCTGGAACGACGGCGATCACGCTCAGCGTGCAATTCCCGGTCAGCCTGAGCAAGGTCAGTGTCAGGATCGCCGCCGCAGCGCACAGCAGGAGCACGCCGACCCAGTGCACAAACAGGATCTGAGCCGCCTGTGAGCGGCCCAATGCCGGCACCAGGGCAAAGCTGCCTTTCAGCAGCCACTGCCACAGCGGGTGGAAGCCATTCGTGGGATGGATCCCGTCCAACGAAAAGAGGGGCGTCCACGAAGCTTGCTTGGCGATCGCCAGATAGTAGAATGCGTCCGCGGAGAAGGAGGAGAAACAGGCGGGCATGCCCAAGGACTGCAGGGACACGACAAAGGGACACAGAGCCAGGGCGACCGCAGTCGTGGCAACAAACAGCTTTCCTTGTGATCGCATCGTGTCATCCCATCTGCGCGTCGACTGCCATGGAGAAAGGGGCATCAGGCCTGTGCCGTCAGAATAGCCTGACGGTGGATCTGGTGGCGGTGGTCACCCAGCTCTGGGAGCACACGCCCCTGGGACCCACATGTACAATAGCATCCTTTGCGCCAGGTGTCAATGGACAGTTCGATGCTCTATCGGATGTTTCCTCAGCTCGCCAAGATACGAGTGTACCTCGACGTGCTCGTGCAATTCATCCCCTAGAGCGAGACCGCTGCGATCACCCACATCAGCAGGAAGACCACGATCGAGAGCCACCTCGGAGCAATGGAAAACAGGACTGCCGTGTACACGAACAGCGAGCTGGGAGAGAGATACGGCACCAAAAAGTACGTAGCCACGGCGCCGATCTCTGGCTGGCGTCGCTTGATCGCCCAGGCCATGAGTGCCAGTCCGACTGGGATCCCATAGGGCCACGGTGTGCAGTCGATCGTTTGGTTGAGCCGGTTGATGTGGATGTCCAAGGGCCAAGTCCCGTGGATCAGGAAAGAGAGCAGCAACACAGCAAGCAGCGGAAGCAGCGCGATCGCCTTTTCACGCGCCTTGAGGCCGATCCACGTTACCAACGCCCCACCGCCGAGGATCTGTGGTTTGGTCGCCATCAGGACGAAGCCGATCCCGCGCACCCAACTGCGACTGGCGGTTAGCGAGAGCACGAACCCAAGCAGAGGTACAGCATCAAGTTGCCCAGCCGTGATGAAGCGGATGAAAGCCGGCGAGAGTAGGCACAACAGGATGGCCCAGCGCTCGCCCTTTAGCTTACGAATGCACCAAACTGTGAGGACTACGGACAGAAATATCCAGAGCGCGCCAGCAATGCGCCTCGGCAAGAGGGCGAATGGTGCTAGGATCCATATCATCCAAACCGAGTTGAAAAAGTCTGGCGCTGCATCGTACGGGGCGAGCGGGTGGCGCGCCGCCTCGTAAAAGATGTCCCAGTCGCCCTGAGTCGGAAGAATATAGATCGTGAAGAACAAGAGCAGCAGCGCGAGGGTGAGAATGATCACCTGTCCGTAAACAGGAATGCACAGCGCTCCCCTAGGGGAATCACGCATGGCCAAACGCCCTTCCTTCTTGGTATGTCATCACGTCACTATCCTTTCAACTGCGCTCTGGCACGAGCTTGCCCCTGCTGCGCGGCGTCTCTATTCCCACGCTGGATGCGCCCAGATCGCCTCCCGCATCTGTCGCTTTCTCTCCTCTGGCATCCACGATGCCGCGACGGCGTGCAGCATCAGCGCCTGCGTCTCCTCCCGCGTGACGCCCAGCTCGCGCTCGAGCAGGCGGTACTCTTGCGCGAGGGAGCTGCCAAACATCGCCGGGTCATCTGTGTTCACCGTGACGACCAACCCGTGCCGCAGGTAGCGGCGCAGCGGGTGCTCGCGCAGCGCGGGGACCACGCCCGTTTGCACGTTCGACGTCGGGCACATCTCGAGCGGGATGCGGTGCTCGGCGAGATAGTCGACCAACGCCGGGTCCTCCGCCGCGCGCACGCCGTGCCCGATGCGCTCGACATGCAGGGCACGGATCGCGCCCCACACGCTCGCCGGGCCCGCCGCCTCGCCCGCGTGCGCCGTGGTGTGCAGGCCAAGCTGGCGCGCACGAGCATACGTCGGGGCAAAGGGCTCGGGCGGGTACTTGTGCTCGGATCCGCCGATCCCGATCCCGATCACGCCCAACGAACGCGCCTCTCCCGCCTCCTCGACCGTCGCCGTAGCCTGCTCGGGGCTCGCCCCGCGGATCAGGTCGACCACCAGCGCGACCTCGATGCCAGGTACGCGCGCCAGTCCGCTGCGCACAGCCTCGAGCAGCCACTGCGTGCCCAGGCCAAAGTGCGCAAAGGTCTGCGGGGAGCAAAAGACCTCGGCATAGCGGATGTTCTGCGCCGCGAGGCTGCGCGCCACCCCCTCGGCGATCCAGGCAAAGTCCTCGTACTCGCGCAGGAACCTGTTCTTCCAGACCCAGGCGTCGATGAAATCGGCGAAACTCCGGTACACAAAGCGGCGCGTCAACGCCGCATCGTCCGGCACGGACAGGTCCCCTCCGTATTTCTGCACGAGCGCCCACAGCGCAGGGAGGGGAATGGCGCCCTCGAGGTGCAGGTGGAGCTCGACCTTGGGGACGCGATCGAACCAATCCCCGCCTGGTTGAACGTTCATGTGCGTGCCCTTGGCGTATCACGGCGGGCCCTCGATCGCGTGCGCGTCCGCCTGGCGCCGTGCGTCGCATGCCCGCCCCCCCACTCGCAGCACAGAGCCTGGGGCCCGCCGCCCCTCAGAAGACCGGTATCCCGCGCTCGCGCAGGTACGCCTTGACCTCGCCGATGCGCAGCAGACGGTAGTGAAACACGGACGCCGCCAACAGGATCGATGCCCCACCCTCGGTCACCGCGTCGTAAAAGTCGGCGAGCGTCCCTGCGCCGCCCGAGGCGACCACCGGCACGCGGACCGCATCCGAAATGGCCCGCGTGAACGCCAGGTCATAGCCCGCCTGCGTGCCATCGCCGTCCATGCTCGTGGGCAGGATCACGCCTGCGCCGAGCGCCTCGCACTGTGCAGCCCACGCGATCGCATCTTGGCCCACCGCCAGGGTCCCACCCGCGACCACCAGCTCAAAGCCAGACGGCATCGCCTCGTTGCGGCGCGCGTCGACGGCGACCGTGATCCGCCCTGAGCCAAAGCGCTCCGCCGCCTCTTGCACCAGCGCCGGACGCTTGACTGCCGCGCTGTTCATCGAGACGGCGTCCGCCCCGGCTTCGAGCAGCAGCTCGATATCCTCCAGTGAGGCAACCCCACCCCCGACCGTGAGCGGGATGTCGATCACGGCGGCGACGTCCCGGACCCACGCCAGGCGCGTCTTGCGGTTCTCGAGCGTGGCGGCGATGTCGAGCATCGCCAGTTGGTCGGCGCCCTCTTGCTGGTAGAACGCGGCGTTCTCGACCGGATCGCCCGCATCCCGCAGGTCGACAAAGTGAATGCCCTTGACCACGCGCCCGTTCTTCATGTCGAGGCATGGCATGATCGCGACCTTGTCCATCGTCCTTCCCTTCTCTGGTTCGGGGCGTGTCTGTCGACGCGCCCTGCGCCAAGAGCACACGCTTGCAACTGGCGCGCGCCCCACCCGATCGCCCAACGCACGCGGCGCCAAGCCGGCGACCGTGAACGGTAGCAAGCAGTAGAGCAAGGGATAGTCGTTAGCCGGGCAGGTGGGCTGCCACCCACCCGATGTCCAGCTCGTGCAGCTTGGCGACGGTCGGCACGCCTGTCTCGACATCCCAGCCCAGCATCCCATAATAAGTCCGCAGCGCCTCCCGCAACGCATCGCGATCGATCCCGCCTTGATCGAGCGCGCCGTTGGTCGTCGGGCCATAGCTGCGCTCGCACAAGACGTCGTCGTCGGCGGTGAACCCCTCGCGCGCGTTGAATGCGCGCGCCATCGTCATCGCGCGTTCGCCCACCTTGAGCAGCTCGAACTCGGTAACGTCCCAGCCAGTCGCTGCCTGGACCATCCGCGCCAGGTCTCCCAGTTGCCAGTCGGTGAACAGGCAGATCAACAGGCAGTTGCCGGCGACCTCGGCGATCGTGTGATAGACCGACGCGCGCACCTTGCTCGGGCCCAGGTCCTCCAGGCGCATCGCCTCCAGGACGCCCATGCCCCGCAGCCGCTTGTTCTGCAGAAAGCCGTCCTCCCCTGGCGTGATCAGCCCCGTATCGTGCAGTGAGTGGCAGTGATCGGCGCCCGTCGGCGAGACGGCATAGCCGATCGCCAGCCCCCGCTTGTACCGCGGTTCGTGCATCGGGTAGGCCTGCCCCTTGGCGTGCACGGCGAACCGCTCCGCCCCGCCGCCGATCCGGGCGGCTGCGGCGGACAGGTTCTCGGCGAGGATGTCGCCCAATCCCTGGCGACGAGCGATCTGTTCGACCATGTGGATCATCGCGTCGGCGTTGCCAAAGCGCAGGTCAATGCCCCCCGTATCTTCCAGGGTGAGCAGCCCCTCCTCAAAGCACTCCATCGCAAAGGCGATCGTCACTCCGGCGCCGATCGTGTCGAGCGAATAGGCGTTGCACAGCTCGTTGGCCCGCGACACGGCGATGGCATCGCTAACCCCGCACGTCGACCCCAGTGAGCCGAGCGTCTCGTACTCGGGTCCGCCATAGTCCGGATCGACGGCATACGGAGCTTGGGCCTGGACCACCTTTTTGCAGCGCACGGCGCACGCCCAGCAGCCCTCCATGCGCACGCCGATCTTGTCCATGATGTACTCGAGGCCTTCGATCTCGGGGAACTCGCCGTCGCGGAAGTTGCGGACCGGCATGTTGCCCGAGATAATGCCCCCCCGCAGGTCGCCGCCGCCCGTCCCCCAGCGGTGCAGGCCCCCCGCGCGTTTGCCGTCGCGCACCTCCTGCGCAGCGTCCCGCGCCATCTCGCGGATCGTGTCCGGGTCGGCAGGTTCAAGGCTCGCCGTCCCGCGTGCCGCTACCGCCTTGAGCCGCTTGGCGCCCATGACTGCGCCCATGCCAGTGCGCCCCGAGGCGTCCTTGAGCCCGTGCATCACGCAGGCATAGCGCACCAGGTTCTCACCGCCCGGGCCGATCATCGCCAGTTCGGCGCGCGGCTCGCTCACTTCGGCGCGGACCGCCGCCTCGGTCTCCTTGACGGTCTTGCCCCACAGGTGCGCAGCATCGCGGATCTCACACCTGCCGTCGACGATCCACAGGTAGACGGGCGCCGAAGCAGCGCCTTCCACGATCAGGGCGTCGAATCCAGCGCGCTTGAGCTGCACGCCAAAGTTGCCCCCTGCCTCGCTTGCACCGAACGCGCCAGTCGTCGGCGACAGGGCGCCTATTGCGCTGCGCGAGGCGCCCGAGATCGGCAGCCCGGTCAGGACGCCAGGCGCAAAGACCAGCACGTTCTCCGGACCCAAGGGATCCGCGCCGACGGGCACCTCCCGCAGGAGCACGTCTGCGATCGTGTTCCAGCCGCCCATGTACCGCCGCAGCGCGATCGCACCGGGCTCTTCGACCGAGGTCGTCCGCTCTGTCAAGTTGACGCGCAGGACCTTGTTGTGAAACGAACGAGACATGTCGCCCTCCGTGTACGCGAGATGATTCCTGATGGGTACGCTATTCTGCGAACAGTTGGGTATGGGAAAGAGAGAACGAGCAGCGTAGCCGCACAGCTGCGCCATTCCGCGTGTTGTCCCGATGGTCTACTGCGATTATACCCGTAGCGGCGTCATGCCGCAAGATTGCGCCCTGGGCCAATCTGTGTACAATCGATGGAGGCGCGGACGCACGTGCGTTGCGCCTGCGCCACTGTCGCGAGAGGAACGTGCCCGTGCGCCAACACAGCTCTCAACTCGACCCCGCCCGCGTGCTACTCCCCCTAGGCCTGGGCACCGCCCTGTCCCTGATGGGAGACGCCACGCTCTATACCGTCCTGCCGACGCACACGGTCGAGGCAGGGATCACGCTGACCGGCGTCGGCATCTTGCTGAGCGTCAACCGGGCGATCCGGCTCTTCCTGAATGGTCCCGCCGGACTGGCCTACGACCGCTGGTCCCATCGCGCGCTGTTCATCTCGTCGCTGTGGGTGGGCGCGCTGTCCACAGCCCTATATGCCCTCACGCGTGGGTTCTGGCCCCTGTTCGCCGCGCGCCTGCTGTGGGGGTTAGCCTGGTCAGGCATCCAGGTCGGCGGGGCGGCGATGGTCCTCGACGTCGCCGGCGCGCAGAGACGCGGGCGCTGGACTGGGCTCTACCAGACGTGGTTCTACCTCGGCGGAGCGGTCGGCGCCCTGGGAGGGGGACTGCTCACCGACTGGTTGGGCTATGCCACGACCATGTGGGTCGGCGCCGCACTGACCGGGATCGGCGCCCTGGCGGCGTGGCTGCTCCTGCCCGAGACCAGGCAGGCGCGCCAGCGAGGTCTCGCACCGCCGCCCGGCGCGCCGGCGATCGAGACGCCAGGCTTGCCGGTGCGTACCCATGGACTGCTCTGGTTCGCGGCGTCGCTGCAGGGCCTGAACCGCTTTGCCGTGTCGGGCGTCATGGCTGCCACGCTGGGCCTGCTGGTCCAGGAACGCCTCTTTCCAGTGCAGAGCGTCCTCGGCGTCGCGGGCCTGACGGGCGTGCTGATGGCGGCGCGGACTGCGCTCAGCATGGGCGCCGCGCCCGCGGCGGGCATCCTGTCGGACCGGGTGACAAGCCGTTGGCCCGTGGTCGCCCTCGCCTTGGCGGCGGGCGCGGTTGGCATGGCGACCTCGACGAGCGCTGCGCCGGTGGGGCTGCTGGTCGGCGTGTCGATCGTCTCCCTCTCGCGCGGCGGGATCTCGTCCCTGGCGACCAGCCTGACGGGGGATCTGGCGACACCGGCCCAACGGGGACGCGCGATCGGAGCCCTGCACACGGCGAGCGACTTGGGCAGCGCGATCGGGCCATCCGCCGCATACCTGATGCTGCCCGTGATAGGCCTGCGCGGCGTGTACTTGGCATGCGCCGGGCTCTACCTGATCGCCCTACTGTGGACGCTGCGCCTTTCTGGGAGGAAGACATGATCGAGATTGGCCTCTCCCTGCCACCCGCCTACCTCGCAGGCGCCGCGTCGAGCGGAAGCGCCGCCGTCTGGTACGGCGCCTTTGGCGCCCCAGGTCCCTTCCTGGAGACGCTCGCCGGTGCCGGGATCGGGTCGATCGAGCTGCGCTCCGTCTCGCCCAACACAACGCCGGGAGAGGTGCTATACGCCGTGCAGTGCGTGCAGTCGGCGGGCTTGCGGATCTCGGTTCACGGCAAGATGCCCGCGGCGATCTCGGGCGCCGACCTGGATGCCGTCTACCCAGCTCTGGCGTGCGTGCGCGACGCGCTCGCCGCAGGTGGCGAGCGCGTGCCCTTGGTCCTACACTGCTACTCGGGGCGCGAGGGCAACGTCGACGAGTTGGTACGCCGCACCGTGCTCGCCTTGCGCGCCCTGCTCGACGTCCTGGATGCCTCTGACCTGCCCGTGCAGGTCGCGCTTGAGACCAATCACATCAGCCCCAACTGCGACCCCGGGATCACCTACCCCGGGATCGTGGACATGATCGACCGGGTCGAGCGCCCCGGGATCGGCGCCTGCTGGGACATGGGCCACACGATGATGAACGTCCAGCACGGGCAGATGCCGTACCTGCCCCCCGACGCCTTTCTACGGCGCGTGATCCACACCCACATCCACGACCTGGGACCCGACACACACCATCCACTGACGCATGGCGTCGTGCCCGTCGAGACCTACCTCGACCTGCTGCTCGCGCGCGGCTACGACGGGATCCTGGACCTCGAGCTCAGCCCGCAGCGTTTCCCAGACGCGGTCTATGACGGTGTCTGGGCGAGCATCGAGCGCCTGATCGCATACCGCAAGACGCGCATGTCGTGGCATGGGCGGGGTCACGGCACCGGATCGCGCAGGAACAGCAACCGGTAGTCGCCGATCTGGCGGTAGCCGAGGGCCTCGTAGGCGCGCTGCGCGGCGACGTTCTCCTCGCCGGTGAACAGGATCGAGGTCACGACCCCCTCGGCGCGGGCGTCGAGCAGCGACTGGGCCACGCAGGCGCGCGCGTATCCTCGGCTGCGCAGCTCGGGCGGGGTGTACACGCCGCCGATCTGGACCGCTTCCCGGATCGCGGTGTTGAACCCGCTGGTCGAGACCGCCCGCCCCTCGTGTTCCAGGACCCAGGTCACGCCCTCCTCGACCGCACGCTCCGCCCGGTCGCGCACCGTGGCGCGCAGCTCGGGCCCGTCGGCGGCGCCGATTGCCTCGACTTGGTACGCGGCGAACCAACGGGTCAGCAGATCGACGTCCTTGGCCCCCACGCGACGCCCGCGCACCTCGCCCCTGACCAGGGCGCGAGGGACGACCAGTTCGGACAGCGCCAGGCTGTACAGCTTTTCGACCTCGTCCATCTGGACCGGCGCGTCCTCGAGGCCCGCCAGCCGACAGGCTGCGTCGACCTGATCGTTGGGTCCGAGGAACCCGCCCAACGGGCGACCCGACGCCGCATGCGCGGCGTGCAGCACTTCTCCCATGTGGACCGGCGCCTGCAGGATCACGTTGCCGTTCCAATAGTGCGCCGCCACCGCCGCGATCGCGCCCCCTTCCCACGCTGCGGCATAGGTCCCCTGGTACGGCGCGCCGCGATCGACCAGCCCGGCGAGGCGCATGTTGCCGAGCAAGAACATCGAGCTGGACACGCGGGGCGCGAGGAATGCCTCCAACGCGCGCTCGTCGCCTGCACCGAGGATCCGGATCTCGGGCACTGTCACCTCTCCCCGACCAGGATCCACAGGTCGACCTCGCCCACGCGCACCACGTCGATCCCTGCGTCCCGCATCACCGGGGCGTCGACCGCCCAGCGCTTCTCAGGGCGGTGTCCGGAAAGTGCTGTACGCCATCGACCATCGTTCCCCCCTCAGAAGCGGATCGAGAGGCAGGTCAGCCCGCCATCCATCTTGTGCATCTCGCTGACGTCCAGCGCCACAACCGGCAGCCCCAGCGCCTCGATCTGGCGCCGTGTCCGCGGGTACCCCGCTGGCGCAAACACCGTACCATTGATCCACAGTACGTTGCCGGCATACGCCTCGTCTGGATCGACCACGATCTGTCGGTGCGCGGCAAGCGCCCCGGCGTCGGCAAGGGACTGGCTGACCAGCACCGTATCGTGCCCGAGATAGTTGGCGCCCGACTTGAGATGGAGTCCCGCGTCGACCGGCACCGTGCGCCACGCATAGCCGCGGCGCGCAAGCGTCTCGCCCAGCTGGCGCGCTCCCTCCTCATTCGTACGCGTGGAGAGGCCGATGTAGACCTGCCCGTCGACGATCAGCACGTCGCCGCCCTCAAGCGTCCCCGGGGCCTGGATGCGCGCTATCTCGCGGTAGTGAGCCAGAAGCGGCTCGATCGTCCGCTCCTCGCCCCGCCGCGCAAGCGCCCCAGGGCGGGCGATCACGGCGACCTCGGGCGTCACGACTGCCGTGTCCTCGACAAAGTAGCTGTCGGGATAGGCCTCCTGGGCATCGAGGACGGTCACCTCCAGCCCCACGGCGCGCAGCGCATCGACATAGGCGGTGTGTTGGCGCACCATCCGCTCGTAGCTGGGCGGGCCCAGCTCCACAGTGGTCAGGCCCGACGCGCAGTTGGGGCCTGGTCTACGAACAAGTGCACGTCTGTACAAGGGCGATCCTTTCCTTCATCCCCAGGAGACGGTCGATGTGCGGGCAGCGTGTACGTGCGTCCACGCAGTATACCCGAGGTGGGCTCGCCCCGCAAGCCCCATTGCTCGCTTGCCTCTTCCACGCTTTGGTGCTACCATTCGCGCCCATGCACCACACACTCAAGGCAGGGATGCGCCACTCGAACACCCGAGGATCGCAGAGCTGGGGACTTGGACGCGTTGCCGGCGCGATCGCCGCCGCCGTGCTTGCCGCCGCGCTCGCGCTTGCGAGCTGCCAGTCCCTGCCGCCCGTGACGCCAACCGCGACCCACTCTGCCCTGCCGCCCACGGGCACGCCGACCGCCACGCACACGCCGATCGCTGCGCCCACCTGGACCTATACGCCGACGCCGACCGCCACTCCGACCCCGACGGCGACGCCAACGCCGACCCGTACCCCGACGCCAACCCCCACCGCACTGCCGGCAGCGATCTCGGGCGACCCGCTCGCGGGCCTGGTAGGCGATCCCGTGCCCCAGCCCGGCGCGCCGTGCGGCGTGGTCGACGTCTTGGACTTTCCGCTCGATCCGCCCGACGCGCTGGCGGCGTCTGGGGGGCAGGACTTTGGCGCATTCCGCTCCCGGTATGGGCTGTACCACGCGGGCGAGGACTGGCGCCCCGCGCGGCGCAGCGAGAGCCTGGGCACGCCGGTGTACAGCATCGGGCACGGGATGGTCACCTATGCGCAACCCCTCGGGTGGGGCGCCGATCTGGGCGTCGTGATCGTCCGCCACACCTTCTCCGACGGCTCGCAGGTCTTGTCCTTCTATGGGCACCTCGACCCATCGAGCGTCGCCCTGTCCGTCGGGGCGTGCGTGACGCGCGGACAGCAGGTCGGCGCGATCGGCAAACCGCGCACCTCGCCCCACCTGCACTTTGAGATCCGCAACCACACCCCAGCGGCGCCGGGGCGCGGGTACACAGGCGACGATCCGGCTCTCAGCGGTTGGTACCCGCCTTCGCGGACGATCTGGGCCCAACGTCTCTCGGCGTCGCCGGGCGTGCTCTGGACACGCCCCCTTGCGCTCGACGAGATCGAGCGGGTCGGCATGGTCGATCCGGACACATTCCTCGCGATCGAGGACAACCACCTCACTGCAGTCTCTCTTTCGGCTGGCGCCGTGCGTTGGGAGCAAGAGGGCGTGGCGCGCACACACCGGGCGCTGATCCACCCCAAGGCGCCGCTGCTCTACGTGATCGGCGTGCTGGGCGATCTGGAGGTCTTTCCCCTGCCCCCGCCTGTGGGCGAGGCTTCGCCAACGGCCGGCTTTTCGCTTCCCGATGCGCTCTGGGAGATCGAGATCGACGGGGCGATCTATCCCGATCTCCTGCCCCTGCCCGGTGGCGGGGTCGTGGTCCTATCCCAGCGCTGGATGACCGGCATCTCTGCGGTGGGGATCGTGCGGTGGAAGCGCGAGGCTGCGCTGTGGTCATACGACTGGGCGCTCGTGGACGATCAGCTCGTGGTCACGGATGGCGCCGGCGAGATCTGGACGGTGACCGCAGCAGGGGCGACGCCGTGGGGGAGCACGGCAGGCGGTCGGCTGGCGGTCACGGCGCCCGATGGGCACGTGTTCTCGTATGACGAGCAGGGCATCCGCCGCCTCGACCTGGCACGGCGCACCACAAAGCTGGTCTACCCGCTGCCTGGCGTCTTCCCAGCATACGCCGAGATCGTGGCGCTGCCCGGGGGCGACGTCCTGGTCGTGCACGAGGACGCGCACGGGGTTAGCCTCTCGCTCCTCTCTCCTGCGGGTGCGCTGCGCTGGCGGCGCGCCCTGCCCAACGAGCGGCGCGGGCAGCGGCAGCTGCTGATCGTGGGCGGTGAGGCTTACCTCCTGACGGAGGCCTACAGCAACGCCTCGAGCGCAGTGACGCTCCACTGGATCGACGTCGAGCGTGCCGCGTTGGTGCGTGTCCTCGTCGGCGGGAGCCGCAGTCCCAAACCAGCCCACACGTGGGCCATGGACGCGGGCGGGGGGCGGATCCTGCTTCACATCGGCGGGACCGGGATGGCTGCCCTCGATCCATCCGCAGGGCCGTAGGGGCGGTTCGCGTACCGCCCCACGCCCGCACCGCGACCGGCATCGTCTCCGCGAACCGCCCCCATGCCCGCATCGCGACCGGCATCGTCGTCGCGAACCGCCCCTACGCCCGTACCCAACGCGGCAGTTCGCGCGCCGTTCGCGAAAGGATGGGTCACCATGCCGTACGATCCCAACCTGCACCACCGGCGATCGATCCGACTACGGGAATACGACTATGCACGCGCGGGCGCGTATTTCGTCACCATCTGTGTGCGCGATCATGCCTGTGTTCTAGGACGCGTGGGTGCCGGTGTGATGGAGCTCTCTGCGCTCGGCGAGATCGCTGCCGCATCGTGGCTATGGCTTGAGGAGCACCACCCGTACGTATCGCTAGACGCCTGGGTGATCATGCCGAATCACCTGCACGGCATACTCGTTCTCGATGGTGCCCCCCAGACCGCTGCGCTCTCCGATCAGGATAAGCCGTATGCCACCGATGTGGCGGCAAAGCACAAACCCCTCGGGCGCCTGATCGGCGCCTTCAAGACGACCTCGACGGCAGCGATCAACCGCTTGCGTAACACACCGGGCACGCCTTTCTGGCAGCGCAACTATTACGAACACGTCGTCCGCGATGACGCTGACCTCGCGCGGATCCGGGCATATGTCGCCACGAATCCCCTGCGCTGGGTCGAGGACCGGTACTATCGCGCCCCTTGCTGACGAGACCCGTTGCGAAACCCCCGATCGGGCACGCCTCGCTCCACCAAGCCCGATCGTGGTCAAGGACCAACTGCGATCCGTCCAGCAATGACGTACCGCCGGCGGCAGCCTATGCGTGCATCAAACCACGCGCATTCCACGCCACACGCACCCCGCCCCTGGTCGGGCGTTTCCCGACCAGGGGCGGCTGTAGATCTGTAAACGTGACGGGGCGTGCGGGGACTAGGGACGGTACCCGTCCGACAGGGTCTTCATGAACTCAACGAGCGCGTCCTCGTCCTTGTCCCTCAGGCCCAGGTTGCCCAGCTCGTCCACGTTGATCGTCTCTGGGACCTCGGGCATCGGCCAATCCTGCCCCTTGGGCAGCGCGCCAGGGACGTCGCGCGTGTTGTAGAAATGCGTGATCTCTTTCAGCGTCTCGAACCCGCCATTGTGCGCATAGGGCGCCGTGAGGTCGATGTTACGCAGGGTCATGACCTTGAACTTGCCGTTCTCCGCCGGGTCGCCCACGATGGTGCCCAGCCCGAGGTCCAGCGGAGCAGATTCCAGCGGGTACTCGGCGTTCCTGGGCACGCCCAGGTTGTCAAAGGTGAAGTCGGTGAACATGGGCGGGACCCGGCCTACCGGCGCCCAAGACGGGACAACGACGTTCCCGGGGTCTTCGGTCCAGTCCGCCACGTGGCAGGCGGAGCACATGGCTCCCTCCCCCTTGTCCAGGATGCCGTCGTTGTTGTTCTCGCCCATAAAGAGCTGAAGTCCCTTCCACTCTTCCGCCGAAAAGACCTTGTGGCCCGCCTTCCGCGCGACTTTGCCGACGCCCTTGGCGCAATCGTCCATGCCGCCGCCCATGCCCAGGCAGAGCTGCAGGTAGGCGTCATACTTGGACGTAAAGGGCGCAAAGAGGGCAGTACGCTCGAACGCCGCGATCGACAGTGCGACATGATCGTACGCACCCTCGATGTCTTCCAGGCTGCCCTCGCCCCAAACTTGCTCGAACAGGTCAGCATAGTCGGAGGCGGCGACATCGGCGATCACCTGTGCCTCGCTCGTGTTCGCCATCTCGACCGGGTTCAGGAAGGGCCCCAGTGCCTGATCCGCCAATGGATCGCCCAGCTCCTCGCCCGTGGCGCGCCCATCCCAGAACTGACCGCCGATCCACAGCCCTTCGACGGCGTCAAAGTGAAGGATGGGACTGTACATCGCATAGGCTGCACTCGGCGAGTTGCGGGTGCCGAACAACCCCGGGATCACGCCCTCCGACACTGGCAGATCGGCGTCGGGATCGACGAACCCGAAATCGGGATGGTGGCAACTGGCGCACGACTGCCCCGCAGGTTCCGATAGGTTCTCGTCAAAGTACAGGAACTCGCCCAACGCCTCGATCGGCTCGAGGTCTGTTCCCTCCTGCGCGGCGACATAATTCGTGGATATGATCACCGCCAAGACCGCCACGCACGCTGCCGCTGCGATCATGCCTCTCTTGCGTCTGGTCATCTCGTGCCTCCCTCATATGCGGTAACAGGACGCGACGGTCGACGGGTGGGCTCGCCGATCGCGCTCAGTCTAGGGACTAGGGCGTCCCTCTTGACCCATTATACCACGTCTAGGTAACAGAAGGGCTAGAAATCGTGCAAGAACGCGGGCATTTTGGCTGTCCGATCGACGTGCGGCTAGCGGTAGGCGTGCGCTGTCTCGATCGCGATCCGGATCCGGTCCCGGTCGATGTCGCCGGGCAGCGTGCAGTCCGCGCCGAGGATGAAGCGTTCCGGAGCCTCGGCGAGCACGTCGCGCACCGCCGTCCGGATCTCCGCTTCACTGCCGGTGACCAGGACGCCACGCCGGTCCAGCCCACCCATGTAGGGCCTGCCGAACAAGTCTGCCGCCTCGCGCGGGGTGAAGGTGCGCGAACCCACGCGCAGGGGACAGCTGACCACGTGACCGAGGTAGTTATCGTGTTCAGCCCTCTGTCGACCTTTTCCGGGGCGAGCTGGAGGTGCTCGGTGATCGTCCGATCGCTGGTCGTATGCCCGGCGCTCATAAAGGGCGAGTAGAGGGTTTGGATCACCAGCGCTTCGCCCCGTACCGCCTCCACCAGGCCCGCGACGACGTCCAGCTGATCTTGGTAGAACGCGCGCCCATAGCACGGCATCGCCGCCCAATCGTCGGGAGACCGGATCTCGGGAAGGTGCGGGAAGGGGGACTCGTACTGGATCTTGACAAAATCCATCCTGGGGATCAACGACATTCCCCCGAGATGTGCACCCATCCCGTTCCGGACGCGACCCTATCCCCCGTCCGCATTGCCAGAGTGTCCAGGAGCAGGTCGGCGCCATTCAGCCGCGATTTGACCATTCTGTGACCGTCCCATCACGCTGGCGTGACAGCAACGGCATATCATGGGCTCAGATCACGAGTGAGGAGGTAGCTATGTTCAAAAAAGCTGAAGTCGGGCTCACTGCACTCTACTTGGTACTCTCTGCGGCACTGCTGGCGGCGATGGGGTGGCACATCCACGGCGCCCTGGCGGGGCGTGCGGAGAGGATGTCGGTCTGGGACCCGCGCGTTCCGATCGCCTATCGAGTCAGCAAGCTCGCCCTGGCCCTGTCGGTCCCGCTCCTGGCACTGGGGGTCATCTATGCACTATCGGTTGTCATCCTCTACACCACGGTCGTCAGACCATATGCCAAGGCGCTGTTCTACGTCACACTCTGCGCCTGGGCGCTCCTGGAAGCGTGCCTGTGCTTCTCGATCGGCGAGCAGTTGCTGCATGGTCCGTGGTTCAGGCAGCTGGCCTTCTGGGGTACGGTCTCGCTGAGCCTACCGATCGCCGCATCGCTCTCGTGGCTGATCGCAAGATCGTTGCCCTACCCGCCGACGGAGGCGTGCGTGCTGCTGAACGCGCCCGTTCGAGGCACGTGGTTGGCCGGGCACGCGGGCGCGAGCCAGATCACGAACATTCACACGACTCACCCCTACGCCATCGACATCCTCAAGCTCGGTCCGGATGGCCGATTCGTGAACGGGAGCGACCGGGTCGTGAACAACTGGTACGGCTATGGCGAGCCCGTCTATGCCCCAGCCGATGGGCAGATCGTCGAGGTCGTGGATGGCTTTCCCTGCCGTCCCATTGGTGACGGGGACGTCGCCAATCCTGGCGGAAACCACGTGGTCATCGACATCGGGAACGACAAGCAGGTCGTCCTAGCCCACCTCGCGGCGGGCAGCGTGGCGGTCGACGAGGGCGCGCACGTGACCTCCGGCGCCCTGATCGGGCGGGTGGGCAACTCGGGAAACAGCGAGGCCCCACACCTGCACATGCACGTGCAGAGCGCGTCGGGGACAGCGGTGCCCTTTCGCTTTCGCTCCCTGCAGCGGAAGCGGTGGCTCTTCTGGATGGAGGTCACGAACGGGTACCTGATCCGGAACGACTGGATCAGAGAAGATGCGTAGTGGAGGGAGATATGGCGCTTGCGATCCAGTGTAGCGCGTTGGCCAAGGAGTATCGCACGGGAAGGCAAGTGCGCGCACTTGACTCAGTCGACCTACAGGTCGAGGAGGGAGAGTTGTTTGGCCTGCTGGGGCCGAACGGCGCGGGCAAGACGACGCTCGTGCGCATCCTCGCCACCTTGCTGCGCGCCACACACGGGCGCGCCTGGGTGGGCGGCTACGACGTCGCACAGGACGAGCAGCAAGTGCGGCGGATCATCGGCTACGCCGGGCAAGACTCGGAACGCTCGGCGTACTTTCGGCTGACGGCGCGCGAGAACCTGCTTTACTTTGGGCATGCGCTGCACGGCGTGCCGATCCACGATGCGCAGGAGCGGATCGACGCGTTTGCCGGAGCGATCGGCTTCACGGACCAGCTCGCCAAGCCCTTTTCCACGCTGTCGGGCGGACAGAAGCAGCTTGTGATCGTCATGCGCGCGCTGCTGCACCACCCCAAGGTCGTCTTCATGGACGAGCCCTCCAAGAGCCTGGACCCAGTAACAGCACACCGCGTCCGGGACTTTCTAGTCAACTATGGGCGCCAACACAGGATGACCATCCTCCTCACCACGCACAACATGGACGAGGCAGAGGATATCTGCGATCGGATGGCGTTCATCAACCAGGGCTGCGTCCAGTTCGTGGGCACGCCGCTGGCCTTTCGCCGCTCGGCGACCGTGCAAGAGGCAGTCGAGGTCACCATACAGGATGGAGCTGCGATCGTGGAGCGGCTGTCAAAGCTGCCGGGCGTAACCCGCTCCACGACAGAAGGCGCGGTCCGCCTCTACTGTGACGACAGCTTTGCACTGCTCAAGGAAGTCGTGGGCGTGCTGGATCGGAGCGGCGCGAGGGCCTCGGTGCGCATGGTCGAACCCTCATTGGAGGAAGCGTTCAGCGCCTTGGCGAAGGTTGGCGAGGAGAGAACGGATGGCTAGTACAGCGAGGCTGTTCTATATGGCGCTGTGGCGCGACTGGCTCGTGCTGGTGCGCTACAAGCTCAATTTCGCCTTCGAGCTGTTCTCCAGCGTGCTGTTTGGCCTAGGTATGCTCCTCTTTGCCCTGGCCTTTGACACTGCGCTGCTGCAACGCACGGTAGGTACGACCAACTATGTGTCTTTCATGGTCTTTGGCATCGCCTACCAGAGCTGGCAGGGCGTCGCGCTGTGGGGAGCAGCCGAGATGGTTCGCGGCGAGCTCGAATCGGGGCAGATCGACTATACGTTCAGCTGCCCGTTCTCCCGCTACGGCTACATCATCTGCAACATCGCCGCCCTGGCGGCGCGGAGCGCGCTTCTCTTCGTCCCGGTGTTCGCAGTTGGGCTGTGGACGACGCGCACGACACTGACGCCGCTGGGGCTGGTACTAGGCCTGATGGCTACCGCGCTGTCGGTCGCCGCGCTGGCGCAGATGGGCGGCTGTTTCGCCTCGCTCGTGCTGCGCCACCAGCAGGTGACAGCCGTTTTCGGTCTGTGCAACTTTGGCTTCCAGATGCTGACCGGCATGTTCCTTCCCTTGCAGGTCCTTCCTGCGTGGATGCGCGCGATCGGTGTCGTGGCGCTGCCGCAGAGCTTTGGCTTGGACCTGCTGCGCCATTACGTCATGGGCACTCGGACCGTCTTGAGCCTGCCGTGCGAGTGGGCAGTCTTGATCGGCCAAGTCGCCATCTATGGCCTGTTGGCTCAACTCGCCGTGTGGCGCCTGGAGCGCGCCGCACGAGATCAGGGCCTCCATTACCTGTAAGGTGGACAATTGCCGAGATCACCGGTTGCTGCTATACTCGCCGTGGAGGATCTATCCATGTCCACGATCCTGATCGTCGAGGATGAGCGCAACCTATGTCACCTCATCCGAGACAGTCTACAAGAGCAGGGATACCACGTGCTACAGGCCTTTGACGGCCCGTCTGCGCTGGCAATCGCCCAGGACGCTGGGCCTGACCTGGTCATCCTGGACATCATGCTGCCAGGCATGGATGGGCTGGAGGTCTGCCGCCGTATACGGCAGGACTCGATCGTGCCCATTCTCATGCTGACCGCACGCGCCGAAGAGATCGATCGCGTACTGGGTCTCGAGCTGGGCGCCGACGACTACCTCACCAAGCCCTTCTCCATGCGCGAGCTCAAAGCGCGCGTGCATGCCCTCCTGCGCCGGGTCGAGATGATGCAGACCGCGGATCTCTCCGCCGACCAGGTGCTGACGATCGATGGCCTGTACATGGACCCAGACAGCCTTGAGACGCGCCTCGACGATCGGGCTATCGACCTGACCGCCAAGGAGTTCGCCCTACTCCACATGCTGGTGCGCCACCCAGGACGCGTCTTCAGCCGCGCGTACCTGCTAGACGAGATCTGGGGATACGAAGCGGCTGCCTACGATCGGACCGTGGACACCCACATCTACCGCCTGCGCCAAAAGCTGGGCGCAGAAGGCGAGATCGCCCGGCGCATCGTCGCCGTGCGGGGCATTGGGTACAAGTTCGAGCGGGGTGAGCGATGAAAGGATTGCGTCGCTGGATTGCCGCCCGCCTGTGGCGGCGGTTAGCGTTCTATCACCTGACCGCCATCTTTGGCACGCTGGTGACGGTACAACTGGTCGTCGCAGCCCTGACAAAGGCCACGTCGCGTGCAGCGCCCATCCCCGGCGCCCGACCAGCGAAAGACCTGGCGCCAGGGGTGCGCCGTGTCGGCTACCTGTTCGGTGCAACGCTCGGCACCGCGCCCGCTTTGCTCCTGTCCCTCCTGGTAGCCGCCACCTCGGGCATCATCGTCTCCCGGTCACTGGGCAGACGGCTGGCCCCGCTGGAGGAGACGGCGCGCAAGATGGCTAACGGCGACCTCGCCTTGCGCATCGAGGACACATCGCCCGACGAGATCGGCCGGGTGGGCCAGGCGTTCAACCAGATGGCCGAGCAGTTGCAGGACTCGCTGCAAGCGCTGGAGGCCGAAAAGGGACAGGTCGAGGCGCTGCTGAGCGCACGACGCGATCTCGTGGCCAACATCTCTCACGACCTGCGGACGCCGATCGCGTCCCTGGCTGCGCATCTGGAAACCCTCTCTGAGCACCCCGAACGGCTCGACGCGTACCTGCCCATCCTAAGCGATGAGACGGTCCGCGTTGCCGGTCTGATCGGCGACCTGTTCGAGCTGTCCCGGCTGGATGCGCGTGAGCTGGGGTTGCAGCTCTCGCCCATAGCGCTGTCTGAGGTGATCGACAAGGTCGTGACGACATACCGCGGACTCGCCTGGGAGCGGCGGCGCATCGCCCTTGAGGCGCATCTTCCCGATGCCCTACCTATGGTGCGGGCCGACGCACAACGCGTCGAGCAGGTACTGGTCAATCTGGTGGCAAATGGGATGCGCTTCACGCCAGAAGGGGGTCACATCGCCATCGAGGCCGAAGAGCAAACCGACGCAGTCGAGGTGCGGGTCATCGATACCGGGATCGGCATCCCGCCGGAGGATCTGCCTCACGTCTTTGAGCGCTCCTACCGCGGCGACCGTGCGCGGACGCTCCCGCAACCCAGCGATCGCCTGGGCAGCGGGAGCGGACTGGGGTTGGCCATCGTCAAGGGCCTGGTGGAGGCGATGGGAGGCACGGTGGATGCCGCAAGCGTACCGGGGGAAGGGACGTGCGTGCGCTTCCGGCTACCGCTGGCAGCCGGAGCGAGCTGAGACGCGCCGCACGCCCCACATGTGCCTGGCGCCCCCTCAGCCACCGGGTGTCAGGCGGGATGCCCCGTCCACCGGGAAATAGACGGCATACCGCTCGTCGGCGATCTCGTACAGCGGCACAAGGCGCAGCCCGCGCGACTGACCGCGCCCCCGGTACCCACCCAGCCAGGTCCCCCACTCGCGCTCGTTGTCGGGCACGAGCATCGCCTCGGGGTGGTCCGGGTCGCCGTACAGCGTCCGCTCCTCGTCACACAACCCCGCCAGCACGACCGGCCCATTCATGAACGCCACCGTGCCCGGCTCGTCGGGTAAGGGGACGCTGGTCAGTCCCTTGGGCAGCTCGACGCGCACCCGGTCGCCTTCGCCCCAGGTCCGGGAGACGCGGTAGTAGCTCGATGGCGCGTTGGGCACGTCGTATGGCTCCCCGTTCACGGCGATCGCAGGTTCGCCGCGCAGCCACCACGGCAGCCGGATCTTGAGCGCAAACGCGACCGCACGGGCGCAGCGCACCTCGAGGTCAGAGGCCATGCTGCCCGGGCGATGCACCGATCCGGCTTGTGAGTCTGCAGTCTGCGTGACCCGCACCGGCACGCCCTCCCACGCCCAATCGAGCGCCGTCGGCGCGTACTGGCAGACGACCAGCCCCTCCGCGTCCTGGTAGTAGACGCCGCTCCCCGGGCTGGCGTGCGCCTGGACCAGCGACCCGTGGCAGCACCAGAAATCGTCGGTCGGCGTGCCCCACCCGCCGTGCCCCTCGGTCTTGGTGCTTCCGGCGCGCAGGGAGAGGAAATAGGCGATCATGCCCGTCTGAGGATGCTGCTGCGCCAGGATCCCGTTGTAGAGGTTGCGCTCCCAGTAGTCGGCATAGGACACGTCGCCTGTCCAGCGGAGCAGATATTCCGCCAAGCGCATCATGTTGTAGACCGTGCAGTGCTCCTGGTTGCGCGTGCCCAGGCGCGCGGCAAGGGCCCTCGGCGGGGTCCAGACCTCGCCGCAGGTCTGCCCGCCGGTGCAGTAATAGCCGCGCTCCGTCACCGCCGATCGCCAGTAGGCCTCGGCGATCGCGCGCCAGCGCGGATCTCCCGTCACCTCCCACGCCCGCGCTGCGCCGTGCGCCTCCGGGATCGTCGTGTTTGCGTGCTGGTTGGTCAGCACGTCTTCGCCCTTCAGGAGAGGGTCAAAGAGCCTTGGGCGGTCGTAGCGCTGCACCAGGTCGAGGTGCTCCTGCTCCCCCGTCGCGCCGTACAGGTTGGCCCACGCCTCGAGCATGCCGCCCGTCTCGATGTCGAGGATGTCGTCCATCTCTTGGCGCGAGAACTGGCCCGTCCAGCGGTGGAACCAGCGCGCCCAGTTGACCATGATCTCAAGCGCCTGCGCGTTGCCCGTCAGTGCGTACGCCTCGTACAGGCCCATCAGCGTCTTGTGCAGCGTATAGTGCGGCGCCCAGACGCGCTTGCCGCGCGCGATCCAGTCGAGGTACTTGGGTGGGATCGAGCCCGCCCACTCGCCGCCGTTCTCGCGCTGGCAGCGCCCCAGCTCGGCGACGACGTGGTCGGCGCGCACCTTGAGCTCGGGATCGCCCGTGGCGGCATAGATGCGCGCCGCCGCCGAGAGCCAGTGCCCGAGAAAGTGCCCGCGCAGCTCGCAGGTCGGCGCCTCCCACCCCCAGTGGATGCCCTGCGGGTGGGCGCGCGCGCTCCACAGGCCCGCCTCGAGATAGTGATTCTGCAGCAGGTTCTCGGGACGCAGGCTGAGCATGTAGCGGCGGTTGAGCTCGAACCGCTGCCGCAGCAAGCCCGGTCCCAGGGCCACCTTGTCCGGCGCGATCGGGACAAATGTCTGGCTCATCGCCTCTACCTCACTCCTCCTCCTCGACTTCTTCCCAACCCTGATCCTCGTCCCAGTCCTCGTCCTCCTGCTCGTCCCCCTCCTCGTCCCAGTTGAGCGCCGACCTCTCGCCCGCGAAGACGATATAGTCAAAGTTCCCTTCGCCCGCTGTGCGCTGCAACTGATGCACGATCGCCTCTGCGTTGTCGTATGGGCCCTGGATGAAGAGCGGCTTCCCTTCATGCCCAAACGTCACCGTTCCACTGCGGGGATGCGCGTTCGGCGGATCGAGCAGGTAGCGGCTGTCGCGAAAGTCGCGGTGCGCGCGAAAGCCAAACTGGCCCGCGTACTCGATCGCCCCATAGACCAGTTCGTGCGCCAGGGCAGGCGTGATCTCGTGCGGGGCGCCCCCGACAACCACGCCGGGGAGCAACTCGTCGTAGAACCGCCGACGTGAGTAGTTGACGTTGCAGTAGGTGTCTTTGAGACCGAGACAGAACAGGTCGACGATGTACGCGCCCCACGCGATCCTGCCGTCCGGCTGTCGTCTGGCGATCACGACCGGCGTGAGGCCCGCGCCATCCCAGTCCTCGCGCGTCCAGCAGCCCACGATCGGATACTCGCCCGCGCGGCGCAGCGCCTGCCGCACGCTTGGTTCACCTCTACCAGGCGCCCCCGAGCGCCCGCGTCTCGCCTGCCGGGCAACCGCCTTGCGCTGCTTGCGCTTGTCTCCCTTTTTCACGTGCGTTCCTCCTATCGCTCCCCACCCACCTGCCGCACGGCGACAAAGCGCCCTTCTTCCGCCGACGTCTTTGCCGCCAAGCAGGCATAGATGCTGTGCAACCCGACCTCGATCGGCGTGCGCGACTTGGCCTTGCCCCCGATCAGCCCGATCAAGTCTCGCGCCAGCTCGATGTCGCCGCCAAAGTGGCTCGCCCCCTCGCCGGCGCGCTCCGTCGCGCTGAACGGCGCGTGGTGGCGCACCCGCTGCAGTTCGTTGGTGTACCAGTCAAAACGGACGGTACCCAGGTGCCCGCTGATTATCGCCCCACGCGTCGCCGCGTCGCGCCGCGCGTAAAAGACCTGCGTGTAGATGCCGTGCGCCCCGGAGGCAAACTCGACGAGCGCGCTCGAGCAGTCCTCGTTCGTGCCCGTCTCTACCGACCCACAGTCCACGCTGTACAGGCAGGGGTGGTCCTCGAGCGATCCGGTCGTCCCATTGCGACGGCGCACCTGCGGGCTCTCCAGGCAGCTGTCTTGCTCTTCGCACGCCGAGCAGACCAGCCCCGGCGCTTTGTCGCCCCCGTAGACGTGCTGCCACGTCGCCATCGCCCCCACGCGCACGATCGGCGAACCCATCAAGTAGCTCATATAGTCCAGGTCGTGCGTCGCCTTTTGGATGAACAGCCCCTGTGTGATCGCAAAGTTGCGGTAGGGACGCTCCCAGTACACCGTGCCGTAGGGCACGTAATTCAGTGCCGCGATGTGCACCGGCTCGCCGACCGCGCCCTCGCGCACGTACTGGCGCGCCAGCTCGCAGAGGGGCGAGACACGCAGCGGAAAGCTGACCACGACCGGGCAGCGCGAGCCCTCGAACGCCCGCTCTAAGGCGAGCGCCTGCTCCATCGAGATCGCGACCGGCTTTTCCAGGAACAGGGGCAGGTCATAGCGTGCTGCCTCGATCGCATAGGGCGTGTGCAGATTGCAGCGCGTGCCGATCGCCAGCGCATCGGGCTTGCAGCTGCGCACCAGTGCGTCGAGCGAGTCGTAAAACACCGCATCCTGCCGGTCGCAGGGGGCCAATCGCTCGCGCACGCTCTCCTGGTCTGGATCGACGATCCCAACCACGCGCAGGTCGGGGTCCACCGCCCGCAGGCAGTGGTCGATCACGCCACGTATCCGCCCCCCATACCCGATCACGCCCAGACGCACCATGTCTGTCCCTCTCCCTTTCCTCGTGCCAGCATCACTGCGCGCGCGGTCGGCGCTACTCGGCGTACACCGCCTCGCGCAGTCCCTTGAAATACCCGATCGCGAACAGGCACGCGATCCCGCTGTAGGCGCCGTGCGCCGGGTCATCGCCTTCCATGACCGGGTAGTGATCGGGCCTACACACGCCCTCGAATCCCACGTCGCGATAGGCGCGCAGGCAAGCCAACATGTCCGTCTTGCCGTCGTCGTGGAACGCTTCCTGGAACCTATCCGGGGTGCCGCGCACATCGCGAAAGTGGGCGAAAAAGATCTTGCCCTGGCTCCCAAAGTGGCGGATCACGCCCGGCAGGTCGTCCGTCATGAGCGTAAAGTTGCCCTGGCAGAGGGCGATGCCGTTCATCGGGCTCGGGACCAGGTCGAGGAGCCGGTCATAGTTCTCGATGCTGGTCATGATCCGCCCGATGCCCCGGATCGGCCCCAGTGGGGGGTCGTCGGGATGCATCGCCAGCTTGACGTTGGCCTCCTCGGCGACGGGAAGGACACGCTCCAAAAAGTAGCGCAGGTTGTCCCACATGCGCTCGACGGTGACCACGCCCTGCTCGGTCAGGGGCGCGTCGACCATCAGGCTGTGGTCATAGCCTGTCACCAGGGCGCCGCCGCGGGTTGGGATGGTCGTCGACGTGCGCACCACGCCGACCGTCGCCATCCACTGGTAGCACCACACCGGGATGCCCAGCGCGCCCATGTTGCGGATCAGCGCGCAGACGACCTCGATCTCGTTGTCGCGACCGGGCAGCCCCAGCTTGGTCCGCTCCATCGGGGGACGGTGCTCGATCACGGCGAGCTCGAACCCGGCGTCCTCGTATGCGGTCTTGGCGCGCAGGAGCGACAGATAGCTCCACGGCTGTCCCTCCTCGTCCACGCCCGGGCGCGGCTCCAGGGGGATGCCGGCGACCGCGTAGTGGACGCCACACTGCGCTGCCATGCGCTGGGCGGTCCGGTCATACGGGCCCAAAGCAGTTGCCAGTTTGATCACGGTTGCCTCCTACGTGTGTGAACGGTACAGCGGCTTTGGACCCAGTATATCACCAGTCGCGAGATGCGCAACCCGAGCGCCCTGGCGTCCCCCCGCGGAGCGGAGGGACGAGCCACACCCAGTGCTCGCGCCGATGCTCTGCGTCGGCGCGCACACCCACCACCGTGGCGTCCCCCCGCGGAGCGGAGGGACGAGCCACACCTGTTGCTCGCGCCGATGCTCTGCGTCGGCGCGTCTGTGCTTCCCGTCCCCCCGCAGAGCGTAGAAGGCATGCCGGCGAGACGCCGGCGGTCCGTAGCGTCGGGACCTG
>JAFGIE010000177.1 GCA_016929775.1 Anaerolineae bacterium | reverse complement strand
GGGCGCGGATCAGCGGACCGCCCGTGGATCCCGTCCATCCAGCCGCGCTCGAACTCCTCGATCTGTGGCGTCGCACTCTCCCACGAGGACGGCCCTCGCGGGCCGCCCGACCCCGTGTCCTGCTCCTTCACGTCCTCTGCCACGTCGCCCCGTTCCCTTGTCTTTTCCGTCACCGTGTCCTCCCTCTGTCTCTGCGCCGCTAACTGACACTTAGCGGCACTGGGATCGGTTACTCTGCCAACTCTGCCAGGTTTTTGCACACCCCCCTTGGCAGAGTGCGCGCAAATGTTGGCAGAGTTGGCAGAGTGGCAGAGTTACTCGTCCGTCTCCTCCTCTTCCTCCGCCAGCTGCCACGCGTTCGACGGGTCCCGCCAGCCTCGCGTGTCCTCCACCGCCTTGCCCAGCCGCTTCCGCGCCCGGTACACGGTCCGCTCGCTGTACCCCTGCTCCTCCGCCAGCGCGACCGCCTCAGCCGGCGCTACCGCGCCCTCCGCCTCGAGCAGCTCCTCCAGCCACGCCGCGCACTGCTCCGTCTTGGTGCGTCCCTGCTCGAACGAAGGGGGCTCTCCGTAGCGCAGCGCCGCCACAGACGGGTCCTCCGCGTGCGGCTCAAAGTACACGCCCAGCGCCGGTGGGTACCGCTCCAGGTTGCTCTTGATCACGTGCAGCCGGCGTGGGCCATTGCGATCGAGGTCTAGCCCGCTGCCCATCCACTGCATCCCGATCACGTTCCGCGCCATCGCCGGGATGTGCGACGAACCGCGGATCGTGTCGATCGTCAGCGGGCGCGACGGCAGCGCGATCTGGGCCGAGCTGCGCTTGCGCAGGTGATGCACGATCAACATCCCGCACCCCTGGTCGAGCGCCGCGCGGCTCAAGAACGCCAGGATCCCCTGCACGTCCTCCTTGGCGTTCTCGCCCTTGACCGTCACCGCGCCGTACGAGTCAATGATCACCAGCTCCGGCCCGACGCGCAGCATCCGGTCCGCCAGCGTCTCCCGGTCCGCCGGATCGTTCAGGTCGATCATCATCCGGTCGCCCTCGGGCAGCAACACGTACAGCCGCCGCCGCTCGGCCCGTGTCCATCCCACCAACCGCTTGGTCAGCACCTGGGGCGTGTTCTCGGCGTCCACGTACAGCGTCGCCCCCGGCTTGCCGACCGGCGACCCGTCCGGGAACGTCGAGCCCGCCGCGATCCGCCGCGCCAGGTCGAGCGCCAGGTACGACTTGCCCGTCCCCGGCTGCGCCACGAGCAGGCTGATCAGCCCGCGCGGGATCCACCGCTCCCACAGCCACTCCAGCGACGGCAGGTGACCGATCATATCGTCCACCGGCGCCGGCATCCCCGCCTCCAGCTCGCGGCGGATCAACCTGTAGCGCGCGAACGCGTCATCGCCCCGCGTCGCCTGCTCCTTCAGGAACGCCTCCCAGCGCTCCTCGACCGTCTCGTCCTGGGGCCCATCGGCGACCCACGCCGCATAGTCCGCCCACTCCCCGTCCAGCTCTGACGGGTCGCGCGGCGGCGTCTCGCCGTTCAGCAGCTTGCCTACGATCCACGCCTGCGATCTCTCCGAGAGCCGCATCGACCTGCTCCTTCCCATCCATCACCGCACGTTGTCCCCCTCCTGTGGGTTGCCCGTCGTCGAGCCGGGTGAGGGCCCGGCCCAGTGCTTGTCTCTACTTACCGTCATTGCAGAGGCGCCGCTCTTGCGCCTGCGGCAATCCCCAGCTCTGCCCGAGGACTCCTCTATGCCATCGCCGCGCGCTGCCCTACTTGCGCCACTTGCCGTCCAGCCGCAGGGCCTCGGCGACCTTGCGCCAGGTCACGTTGTCGTGTCCCTCCATGTGGTCAAAGTACCCGCGTGTCACGTTCACGCTCGAGTGCGCCAGCAGCTTTGAGACCGCATAGATGTCGTCGCCCGACCGCCGGTACAGCTCTGCGGCCGTGTGTCGCAGCGTGTGGACGTGGATCGCTCTCTCGTCGAGGCCTGCCTTGCGAGCGTACCGCTTGACTATCCGCGTCACCTCCTTGGCCGAGAGCGGGTGGTCGCGCGTCCACGTCTCTTGATCCACCAAGGGCAGCCGTGTCGCATCGTCCGAGAGCGGAGTGAAAAGGTAGCTGTCCTTGACCATCTCGATCAGCCTGCCCGACGCGCGCAGGTACGCCTCGATCGCGTCCCACGCCGGCGGCGGCATCAGGTCCCAGCGCGTCTTGCCCTTGTTCGTCCAGCGGTACTGCACGATCGTGCCGTGCTTGCCCAGCCAGCGCAGGTCACCCCAGCGCAGCGTCCGAATCGCCCGGCAGCGTCGTCCCGTCAGCAGATAGGTCACGATCAGCGCGTACGCCTGCAGGCCCTTGGGCTTGCGCCTCGGGATCGCGCGCAGCAGCGCCCCGACCTGCTCCTCGTCGAGGAATGTCGCCTTGGCGAACGGCACCACCACCGGGCGTCGCACCGCCGCCGCCGGGTTGCGGTCGCCGAGCGGGCGCTGCCCGCCCGCGCCGTCGTCGACCCAGTGCCGCTTCATCGTGTACTTGTAGAACGAGCTCGCCGCCGCCAACCGCTGCGCGATCGTCGCCGGCGCCAGGCCCTTGCCCTCCTGCCCGTACCCCCCATCCGCCGACACTGACGCCGGGTTGTGCCAGTGCCGCGTGCGCATATCTTCCGCCCACGCCTGCACGTCCTGCGGCGTGATCTCCCACGGCCACTTGCCCGTCGTCGAGAGCAGGTCCTCCATCGCCCGCCGGTACGCGTACTGCGTCTTGGCCGCGCTGTACGACGCCAGCCACGCGTCGAGCGCCTCCGACCACAGCCGCGGCAGCTCTGCTTCCGACACTTCGAGCGCGCGACCTCGCCCGCCCGAGCCGCCCGCCTCGTCCCGGCAGGGCCCATCTCCCGCCTCTGTGCCTGCCTGCGGCTCCTCCTGGGGGTTGACCTCTTCGCCCGGCGCCGGCGCGCCGCGCCGCACCTCGCGTCCCATCCCGCGCCATCCTTTCGCCCCCGCTCGTCGTCACCGCCCCGCCCTCCTCTTCCGCCCGACGGCGCTCGACCCCTCAGCAGCGCCGCGCCCCAGCCGGTCCCGCCCGGCGCGGCTCGCTCCGCCTCCTCTAGGACCCCGCCCGCCGCCCAGGATCCCGGATCAGCTCGCCAGCCCGCCCGCGCCGGCGCTCGGGTCCTCCGCCGCGAGACCCCTCAGCCCCGCTGTGCGCCGCATCTGCTCCCAGTCCATGATCAGCCAGCGGATCGCCCCCGCGATGTTCGGCCCGCGCCGCGGCGTGTGCAGGTGATTCTCGCGCGCGACGCGCACCAGCAAGTCATAGATCGGCTGCTCCAAGCGCACCGTCGTCCGGTAGACCTCAGCCTCCTCGCGCATCACTGACACTCCCTTCTAGAACAAACGTTCTAATGCCCTGATAATATCATACCACCTTGGGTGCCTACTGTCAACCACTTGTCACTTAGTGGTAACAGAAATGGGGATCCGAACTGGGATCCCCACCCGCACCTTTTTGTGGTATAATGGTGTCAATGGGCGCGCACACCGCGAGCTGACAGAGGATAGCTGCTCAACCCGATCAGCGCCCATCGCATATTGGGTACCTGGAGTCACCAAGAGAACTGAAGACCGCACGGATAGAGCGTACCGGACTCCGCATGGTTCGTTCTACCGTGCTCCGCACGGCTACTCCTGGACGGGTAACCGTGCGGACTGAGGTACGGGCGAGCCGTCAAACGGTTCACATCCGTGAGGGCGTGGGTTCGAGTCCCTCCTCGCCCACCAAACCCGCACCG
>JAFGIE010000176.1 GCA_016929775.1 Anaerolineae bacterium | reverse complement strand
CGGCACGATCGCCGCGGGCCGAGCCCGGCGACAGGCAACCACTCCGCACCCGTTCGAACAACCGCAGCGCAAAGGAGGCAGATATGTCCAAGGCAACCACGCTAGGCGTTATCGTTGGCAACCGGGGCTTCTTCCCCGACCACCTGGCCGTATCGGGACGTGCCGACATCCTCCGGGTCCTGGCTGAGGAAGGCATCAACGCGATCGCCCTCAGCCCCGACGACACGGCGTTCGGATCCGTCGAGACCTTGCAGGATGCCCACAAGTGCGCTGACATGTTCAAGGCGCACGCCGGCGAGATCGACGGCATCCTCGTCACGCTCCCCAATTTCGGCGAGGAGCGCGGCATCGCCGATGCCGTGCGGCTCGCAGCGCTCGACGTGCCCGTGCTCGTCCAGGCGACGCCCGACGAGGTCGACAGCATGACGATCGCCGACCGGCGCGACAGCTTCTGCGGCAAGATGTCCGCCTGCAACAACCTCCGCCAGTATGGGATCCGGTACTCTCTGACCACGCTGCATACCGTGCGTCCTGACGCACAGAGCTTCCGCCAGGACCTGCGGCAGTTCGCCGGCACGTGCCGCATCCTGCGTGGGCTCCGCGGCGCACGCGTCGGCATGCTCGGCGCACGCCCAGCAGCGTTCATCACCGTTCGCTACAGCGAAAAGCTCCTCCAGAAAGCCGGGGTCAGCGTCGAGGTGCTCGACCTGTCTGAGGCCTTTGGGCGCGCCGCCAAGCTCGCCGACCAGGATCCCAAGGTCGTCCGCCGCGTAGACGAGATCAAGGCCTACGTCACCACCGCAGGCGTCCCCGCGGACGCCCTGGTCAAGATGGCCAAATTCGCCCTCGTGATGGACGATTGGATCGCCGAGAACGAGCTGGTCGCCACCGCGGTGCAGTGCTGGACCTCGATGGAAGAGTTCTTTGGCGTCGTACCGTGCACGGTCATGAGCATGCTCAGCAACAAGCTCATGCCGAGCGCATGCGAGACCGACATCACCGGCGCGATCGGCATGTACGCCA
Source organism: Anaerolineae bacterium (assembly GCA_016929775.1). Next base: position 10,698 of record JAFGIE010000176.1, on the reverse strand, counting down.
TGGCGCTCGCCTCTGGCAGCCCAAGCGCCCTCGCCGACTGGAACAACAACTATGGCGACGATCCCGACATGGGCGTCGTCTTTCACTGCAGCAACCTGCCCCACGACCTCTTTGCCGACTCTCGGATGGACTACCAGGAGATCATCGCCGGCACCGTGGGCCGGGAAAACACCTACGGCACGGTGGTCGGTCGGATCAAGACCGGGCCCTTTACCTTCTGCCGCGTCTCCACCGACGACGATCGGGGCGTGATCCGGGCCTATGTGGGCGAGGGGACCGTGACCGACGATCCGCTGCAGACCTTTGGGGGCTACGGCGTAATCCGCATCCCCCATTTCCAGCAGCTCCTGCACCACATCTGCGCGAACGGCTTTGAACACCACGTCGCGATCAGCCTCTCCCAGTGCGCCGCAGCCGTGAACGAGGCCCTGGGCAACTATATGGGATGGGACGTCTACTACCACCGCTAGCGCCCGCGGTCTGACCCCACGCGCGAGGGCGTGACGCACGCGCGTCACGCCCTCGCATCATGGCTCGATTTGCGTCCCGGCACACTCTATGCTATACTCATCTCCATATTCGGATATGCGAATATGCGGAATAGGGGACACGCATGGCGATTGACCCGCAACTGGAACTAGAAGTCGATCTGCTGCACAGCCGCGTGTGTCAGGCCCTGGCTGACCCAAAGCGTGTACTGATCCTCTACCTGTTGACGGAAGGGCCCCAGTGTGTCGGAGAACTCGTGGACGCGCTCGACCTCCCCCAATCCACCGTCTCCCGTCACCTCGGCATCCTCCGCGAGCGCGATTTGGTGCAGGCCGAACGCAAGGGCGCGTGCGTCTACTACACCCTGACCGACCGCCGCATCATCGACGCGCTCGATATCATGCGCAAAGTCCTGGCGGCGCAGGTCGCCACCAACGCCGACGCCGTGCAGTCGACGCACTAGTCTCCGTGGAGGAAGGTATGAAGATCGCAGTCTCGTCACTGGGCACCTCCCTGGATGCTTGGACCGGCGCACCTTTCGGAGTCTGCCCGCAGTTCATCGTCGTCGATACAGAGAGCGGAGACACGCTCGTCATCTCGGTGCCCGCAGAAGAGCGCGACCCGGAACACGTGAGCCTGTACGCGATACGCGCCCTCGCCAACCAGAACGTCCAGGTCGTGCTCACCGGGCGCGTAAAGGACATCTGCCGCCAGGCGATGTTGAGCTTGGGCATCGACGTGATCGAGGACCTGCCGCGCATGACCGTGCGCGAAGCGATCGACCGCTACGCCGGACAGGGCGCCCAGGCGCTCATGGCCTACGAACCGCCTCCGAGCCAGATCGCCGTCGCCTCTCACGGCGCTGACCTCGATGCTACGCTCGCCGAGTACGGCGAGCCATGTACGTCGTTCGTACTCGTCGACCCACAGACCATGGAGCATAGCGTGGTCCGAGTAGAGCCGGGCGCGACCCCGGAGCGGACCAGCGTCAACGCGGTGCGCGCCGCCGCGCGCAGCGGAGCCACCGTCGTGATCACCCCACAGGTGCGACCGGCGTGCTGCGTCGCACTGCGCGCCCTGGCGATCGCGGTTGCCCTCGCCGATCCGGCGATGACCGTCCGCCAAGCGGTTGAGGCCTATCAACGGGGAGAGCTGGAAAGCCCTCCCTACCTCTGAGCCAGAACCAGAACCAGGAGGCACACGACATGAAGTTTGGCGTCATGGTCCTTGAGGGGCCCTATCAGCATCAGGCAGCGGACTCGGCGTATCACTTTATCCAGGCTGCACTGGCGCGCGGTCACGAGATCGCCGGCGTCTTTCTCTACATGGATGGCGTCAACAACGTCAATCAGTTCATCAGCCCGCCCGGAGAGCGCAATCTCTCGGCGCAGTACGACCAGCTCGCCGAGAGCGGCATCCCTGTGGTGGCGTGCACGGCGTGCGCCAAGTTCCGTGGCCTGCGGCCCAACATCAAGTCGGCGCACACGCGTCTCTCGGGGTTGGGCGCATTGGCCGAGTACCTCGGTACCGTGGACCGATTCGTGACCTTTGGCGACTAGCCGGCGCGCCAGACAGACGAGTGGAGGAAGAGATGAGCAAAGCAGCGGTCTTGATGCGCAAAGCGCCCTATGGCAGCGTGTACACGGCGGAAGGGTTCCGGACGTTGATGGGCATCGCCGTCTTTGAACTGGACATCAGCGTCGTCTTTGTCGACGATGGGGTCTATGCCCTGGTCGCCGGGCAGGCGCCCGACAAGCTCGACATGAAGCCCCTTGGCGACGGCTTCCCCATGTTGACCGAATTCGACGTGAACCGCTTTTACGTCCACGACGCATCGCTGGCAGAGCGTGGCTTGACGACCGACGACCTGGTGATGGACGTCGAGGTCATCGACGGCGAGCAGGTCGCCGCGATCCTCGAATCAGCAGGTAAAGTGCTGCCCTTCTAGAGGAGCGAGAGATGCTGTACACTGTCAACAAGTCACCGCTGAGCACCAACAGCCTGTCTTCCGTCCTTCGGATCGCGCCCCCCGGAGCGCCGGTCCTGCTCTACGAGGACGGCGTCTATGCCGCGGTGCCGGGGGCTGCCAGCGCGCCGCTCGTGCAGCAAGCCCTTGCCGTACGCCCCGTGTATGCCCTCGACGCAGACCTGGAAGCGCGCGGGCTCGTCAACGTCATCGACGGGATCACCGTGATCGGGTACGATGGTTTTGTCGAACTGGTGGAGCAGCACGACGTCGCTCCCTGGATATAGCACAGCAAAGGAGAACCCAGCATGGATATCGTGGCAGACGTGGTACAGGATTCGATCGGGCAGATGTGCCCCATGCCGATCGCCTACATGGCGCGCAACATGCGCAAGATGGCAGCAGGACAGGTCCTCGAAGTCCAGGCAGATGACGAAGGCGCACACGCCGACGTCCCCGCCTGGTGCGCGCAAACGGGCAACGAGTTCCTGGGCGAGGAAGAGGCCGACGGCTACTTCCGCTACTTTATTCGCAAGGCAGGGTAGGAGACTCGACCACTATGGCAGAAGACAAGGCAACGATCGTCGTGCTCCACGGGGATATGGACAGCGTCTTTGCCGCGCTCGCGATCGCCACCGGCGCCGCAGCAGCCGGCATGGACACGACCCTCTTTTTCACTTTCTGGGGGCTGAACGCGATCCGCAAGGAGCGCCGCACGGGCAAGAGCCTGATGGGCAAGATGGTTGGCCTGCTCAACCGCGGTGGCATCGGTCGCCTCCCGCCCTCCAAGTTCAACTTTTGCGGGATTGGGCGCCGAATGTTCGCCAAGATGATGTCCGACAAGGGCGTCCCCAGCCTGGAGGAGCTACGCGCCCTCGCCGGCGATCTGGGCGTCCACATGCTCGCCTGCACCACCAGCATGGACGTCATGGAAATCGAGCGCGGCGACCTGATCGACGAGGTGGAGGGCGTAGCCGGGGTAGCCAAGATGATCAAAGAGGCTGCCGAGTCCAAGATCCAGCTCTTCATCTAGCGCGAGCCCCCCCTGCCCGGCAGACAGGGCCCAGCGCTCCTCGCGTCCCAGCAGTTCAGTCCCTGGTCAACCTGGCCCCGTTCCCGGCGGCAGGTTGACCAGGGCATTGTGTGCGCGCATCTATCGCGCGCGACGGACCAGCAGCACCCCCTACCGGTCGCGGAACTGCGCGCGCCGCTTCTCGAGGAAGGCGTTCACCCCTTCGCGCATGTCTTCGGTCCCGACCATCTCCCCGAACCGTGCCGCCTCATAGGCCATCGCGTCGTCGTGCGACATGCCCCGTCCGGCAACTACACAGTCCAGGGCGCGGCGCAAGGCTTCGCCACTCAGCGCCGCTAGCCGTCCGCCCAGGCGCAGCGCCTCCTCCAGTGCGCCTCCTTCCGGCACAACCCGGTTCACCAGGCCGATCCGGTGCGCCTCGCTCGCGTGGATGGGGTCCCCGGTCAGGATGAGCTCGAGCGCCCTTCCCAGCCCGACGAGATCCGCCAGGCGGCGCGAACCGCCCCAGCCGGGGATCAGGCCAAGCGTGATCTCGGGCTGCCCGAACTTGGTCCGCTCCTCGGCGATCCGGATGTGGCACGCCATCGCCAGCTCGTTGCCGCCGCCCAGGCAGTACCGCCCATTGATCGCCGCGATCACCGGCTTGGGCGCGCGCTCGATGCGCGACATCAGCGCTTGCCCGCCGCGCGCCATCTCCTCGGCATCCGCCGGCGTCTGCATGGAAGCGAGCACGTGGATGTCCGCGCCTGCTACAAAGGACCTCCCCGTGCCCGTAATCACGATCACCTTGACCCCCGGGTCCGCCAACGCGCGATCAAAGGCTGCCTCTAGCTCTCGGAAGGTCGCCGCGTCGAGCGCGTTCACCGGCGGGTGATCAATCGTCAAGACCCCGATGCGGTCGATGGTCTCTGCACGTACGTATGCGCTTTCGCCCACGGTCGCTCCTCTCACTGTTCGTACGTCCCAAAGCCGCGCCCACTAGACACACCGAGGTGACCGGCTGCGACCTCTTGCGCCAGGATCGGCGCCGGCGCGAACCGCGCCCCCAGCGCTTCCTGCAGGCGCAGGAATTGGTCGAGCAGCACATCCAGCCCACACCGGTCGGCATATGCCAGTGGCCCGATCGGCACACGTTCCTGTCCCTCGCGAACCGCCATGCCCAACCCCGCGATGCACGCCGTGTCGATGTCTTCCACCGTCGCGATGCCTTCCTGCACGCACAAGAAGGACTCATTCAGCAGCACAGCCATCAACCGCTCTGGGCTAAAGCGGGATCCCAGGTGCTCGACGCATCCTTGCGCGCGCGTGGCTTCGATCCACGCGTCCACTTTGGCCGACGCCTCCTGCCCGGGATAGGCATAGAACCCGCCCCCGCTCTTCTCCCCCAGCTGTCCCGCCGCGGACAGGTTGCGCAGCAGCGCAGCCTCCTGCAGCCGTTCGCCATACGCCGCGTCGAGATAGGCCAAGATGTGATGGCACACGTCGAGACCGAGCATGTCCATCAGCGCGAATGGCCCCATGGGCCAGCCAAAACCGTCGCGCCCCATGGCGGCATCGATCGCCGCCACCGTCGCGGCGCCCTCCTGCAGGCAGACCACGGCTTCGTTCAGGTAGGGCATCAGCAGCCGGTTGACCAGGAACCCGGGGCACTCGCGCACGACGACAGGCGTCTTGCCCAGTGACTGGGCAAGCTGGACCACGCGCTCGACTACCTCCTGCTTGGTCTCCTGACCCGGGATCACCTCGACGAGACGCATCACGTGCGCCGGGTTGAAAAAGTGCATGCCCAGCACCCGGTTGGGGCGACCTGCGGCGCGTCCCATTTCGGTGATCGAGAGCGCAGACGTATTCGAAGCCAGGATCGCGCGCGGCGGGCAGACCTGACCCAGCTCGGCGAACACCGCGCGCTTGACTGCCATCCGTTCCGGAACCGCCTCGATCACCAGGTCGACGTCGGCAAACGCGTCGTATGCCAGCGTATAGCGCACGCGCGCTAGCCCCTCCTCCATCTCGCGCTGAGAGAGGCGCCCGCGCGCCACGCGCCGCGCATAGATCTGCGCCAGGTGCGCGCGCGCCAGTTCCAGCTGCTCGGGCACGATGTCCTTTACGCTGACCGACATGCCCGCGGCGGAGAATACGTACGCGATCCCGCCGCCCATCGCACCAGCCCCGACTACCCCCACCCGATCCACGTCTATCGTCACGGTCTCACCTCGTGCATCGCCGCCTCCTGCACGCACCCTCGCGCGCCGTAGCACCGCCACGACCAGACCCCGCCATCGCTCCGCAGCGCGCTTGACGGGACGCAGTGGATGGTAGGCGAATCCAAGCCTTTTGTCAAGTACGCACTTTGGCCTATAATAGAGACGATACACAGCCTGCCGCCCGTTACGAGGCGCAGGGCGAGCGGGCGATGCGCGGCGCCATCGCCACACGAGCGGGCGAGCGGGATCGCGAGCCGTCAGAAGGTGATCGTTATGCGCGTCATCGCAGGCGCAGCCAAGGGAAGAACGCTCAGGATGGTGCCCGGCAAGGGGACCAGGCCGATCGCGGACAAGGTCAAAGAGTCCCTATTCAACATCCTGGGTGCGCGCGTCCCCGACTGCCGCTTCCTCGATCTCTTTGCCGGCACGGGCAGCGTAGGCATCGAGGCCTTGAGCCGTGGCGCCGAGTTCGCCGTCTTTGTCGAGAAGGCTGCCCAGGCGATCAAGGTCATCCACGCGAACTTGTGCGAGACCGATCTTGCCGAGTGGGCGGAGGTGCGCCACGCCGACGCCTTCGACTACCTCGCTCGAACCACCGAGCAGTTCGACATCATCTATGTCGCCCCCCCACAGTACAGGCGGTTGTGGGCGGACGCATTGCACGCCCTCGACGAGCGCGACCTCCTGTACGAGGACGGCGTGATCGTGGTCCAGATCTTTCCGAAGGAATTCGAGCCTCTCCCCCTCCAGCGCTTCACGCTTACCGACCAGCGCCGGTACGGGAGCACCACGTTATGCTTCTACGCCCGTCTGCCATCCTCGACGTAGCGACGCGCCAACAACTCTCTGTTCCGTTTTTCGTCCGATCTGTATTGCCACTTGACGAAATTCGTATCATGTGCTATAATCCGAGACGAAAAGGAGCACAGCATGCCTGCGCAACTGGACGACCTGGATCTGGACATCATCAGGGCACTGCAGCAGGATGGGCGTCGCTCGAACGTCGAGATCGCGCGCGACCTGGGCGTAGCAGAGAGCACAGTCCGCAAGCGGCTTGACCGCCTGCTGCAAGAGCAGATCATCACCATCGTCGCCGCTCCCGATCTGGATGCTGTCGGTCTGCCCGTACGCACCATGATCTTTCTCCAGGTCGAGCTGGCCCACGCGGACACGACGGTCAACCAGTTGGCGTCGCTTCCACAGGTCCGAGCGGTGACCTATACGACGGGCGAGTATGACCTGATCGTGGATGCCGTCTTTCCCGACAACGATGCGTTGTTGCGCTTTCTGTCGACCCAGGTGGCAGTGCTGGACAGCGTCGTCAAGACCACGACCGTGCACGTGCTCCAGGATGTCAAGGGGTACCACCAGTGGCAGCTGCCGTATCCGGCGGCGCCGACGGTGCTGATTGTCGATGACGACCCTGACTTTGTCGAGACGACCCGCATCATCCTAGAGCAGGAGGGGCTCGCGGTTCTGAGCGCGTCGGACGGTGGCGAGGGTCTGCGCATGATGCGTCTCCACCATCCAGAGCTGGTCATCCTAGACGTGATGATGGGCAGCCTTCTCGAGGGACTGAACGCAACGTGGACCATCCGGGCAGATCAAGAGCTGCAGCATACACCCGTGCTCATGGTTTCCTCGATCGCCAGTTCCGAGTACGCCGAGTCCTTCCCAACCGACGAGTACGTGCCCGTGGACAACTTTCTCTGCAAGCCGGTTGCGCCAGACAAGCTGCTCAAGGAGACCAAGCGACTGCTGCAGAGGGGCAAACAAAGGAGAGCGAAATGACCAAAGTGCTGATCGTGGACGACGACCCCGACTTTGTCGAGATCACGAGTATAGTGCTCAAGCAGAATGGCTATGCAGTCGACACAGCGGCGAGCGGCGACGAGGCCTTGGAGCGGATGCGCGCTGCGCGTCCCGACATCCTCCTCCTGGACGTGATGATGTCGACCGTGCTCGACGGGGTCAACGTCAGCTTTGCCATGTCCGAGGATCCAGAGCTGAAGCAGATCCCGATCGTCATGATCTCCTCGATCCCCGACTCGCCCAACGCGGACCAGTTCCCGACCGACGAGTACGTACCGATCAGCGCCTGGATCACGAAACCGGTGAACCCGGAGCAACTGCTGCGCACCGTACAGCGGTTCGTGTCCTAGGCAACCGGGACCCACGCGCGTCGCGCCGGGTGAGGGCAAAGGAGGTGGGCATGGGCGAGCCCCAGCGCATCGTCGTCATCGATGATGATCAGGACTTTCTTGAGTACAGCCGTATCGTGCTCGAGTCCGCGTCGTTCGAGGTGCTGACGGCAACCGATGCCGCCGATGGCCTGGCGCTGATCAAGTCCGCGTCTCCCGATCTGATCATCACCGATCTGATGATGTCGTACACGCTGGAGGGAGTGAGCATCACCCGAGCCATTCGCGCCGATCCCGACCTCCAGAGACTGCCTGTGATCGTGATCACAGCCATTGCGCGCTCCATCGACGCCGAGCTCTTTCCGGATGGCGCACAGCCGGCGAGTGACGGCTTCTTGACCAAACCTGTCCCGCCCAACACACTGCTCAACGCGGTGCGCGCCTGTCTGAGCAGCGAGAACGCCTGTAGGCTCACCTAGGCGTGCGATCTGCGCCTGGAGCCATCGATCCCGAGGACCACTATACAGGAGGCAGTATGTCCGAAACGAGCCGATTCCGCGACCCGGCGAAGCAGTCGATGGTGTTGACTGCACTGTACATAGCCCAGGAGCAGTACGGGTACCTCAGCGAAGAGGCGCTGACGCGCGTCGCCGAACGCCTTGACATACCCGTCGCCGCGGTGTACTCGACCGCTAGCTTTTACTCGCTCCTCCACACGCAGGCCAAAGGCAGGTACCATATCCAGGTCTGTGAAGGCATCTCGTGTGCGCTGTGCGGCGGCGCGGAGCACATGCTGGCTTACATACGGGACAAGCTGGGCATCGCGCCAGGCGAGATCACGCCCGATGGCCTCTTCAGCCTCGAGGTCGTGCAGTGCTTGGCGTCGTGTGGCACTTCGCCAGCGGTCCGCGTCAACGACGAGCTGTATGATGACCTGACCTTCGACAAAGTGGACCGCATGCTAGATCAGCTGGCCCAGAGGGAGGAAGCATGAGCGATCAAGTTGAGCCGATCCTGACCCGCAACATCGGCGTCCCCAACTCGGAAAAGATCGACGTCTATCTGGCGCACGGCGGGTACACGGCGCTCAGGAAAGCCCTCACCATGTCCCCCGACGCCGTGACCGCCGAGGTCAAGGACTCTGGACTCCGCGGGCGCGGCGGCGCCGGCTTCCCCGCCGGGCTCAAGTGGGGCTTTATGCCCAAGGGCGACCAGACCAAGTACGTGTGCATCAACACCGACGAGGGCGAGCCCGGCACGTTCAAGGACCGGTTGCTGGTCGAGCACGACCCGCACGCGATCATCGAGGGGACGATCATTGCCGCCTATGCCGTCAACGCCCATCGCGCCTTTGTCTACATCCGCGGCGAGTTCTTTCTCGGCGTGAAGCGCTGGATCAAGGCGATCGACGAGGCCTATCGCCACGGATTCCTGGGCCAGAACATCCTCGGCAGTGGGTTCGACATCGACCTCTCGGTCCATCGCGGCGCCGGCGCCTACATCTGCGGCGAAGAGACGGCGCTCATCAACTCGCTCGAGGGGATGCGTGGCGAGCCACGCATCAAGCCCCCCTACCCCGCGCAGATCGGTCTGTGGGGCCAACCGACGCTCGTGCACAATGTCGAGACCCTCGCCAACGTCCCTCACATCATCAACCGGGGCGCGGCGTGGTTCAAGTCGATCGGCACAGAGCGCAGCACCGGCACCAAGCTGTTCTGCATCAGCGGGCACGTCCGCAACCGGGGCAACTATGAGCTCCCGCTCGGCACCCCACTGCGCGAGATCATCTACGAGCACGCGGGCGGGATGCGCGGCAGCAAGCCGCTCAAAGCCATCATCCCTGGCGGCGCGTCCACTCCCGTCCTCACCTCGGCGCACCTCGATGTCCCAATGGATTTCGAGTCCGTTGCCCAGGCGGGTTCGATGCTCGGCACGGGCGCCATCGTCGTGATCGAGGACGGAACGGATATGGTCGACGTCACGCGGCGGCTGATGCGCTTCTTTGTCCACGAGTCCTGCGGCAAGTGTACGCCCTGCCGCGTCGGCACGCGCAACCTATCCAACACCCTGGAGCGCATCGTCGCCGGCAGAGGCCAACCAGGCGACATCGAGATGCTGGAACAAGTCTGCCAGCACATGGTCGGCAGCACGTTCTGTCCTATGGGCGAGGCAGCGGTCAACCCGGTGCTCTCGACCCTCAAGCACTTCCGGCACGAGTACGAGTACTATATCACCCACAAGCGGTCGATCACGGCGGCATAGGACAGGAGGAGCTACCGATGACCAAGATCTTGATCGTGGACGATGACCCAGACTTTGTCGAGGCCACACGCATCGTGCTCGAAGGCGAAGGATACGAGACGATCAGCGCTGCCGATGGGGACGAGGCGATTCGCGTCATCCACGCGGCAAAGCCCGACCTGGTCGTACTGGACGTCATCATGTCCAGCATCCTCGACGGTCTGAACGTGACCCAGCAACTCCAGGACGACCCGGAGCACAGTGACATCCCGATCCTGATGGTCACTTCGATCGCCAATACGGACTATGCGGCGCTCTTTCCCACGGACGAGTACGTGCACATCCACGCGTTCATGACCAAGCCGATCGCGCCCGGTGCGCTGCTCTCCCAGGTCAAGCGCCTCCTATCCTGAACTGCGCTCGGCGCATCGGATCGTCGCAGGGGCGTGGCTGCGCGCCACGCCCCTGCCCTCGCGCTGCGAAGGCGCGCTTCTTGCGCCTGATCGCGTGGCATCCAGCAGCAGGCGCTGGATGCTACGCGATCGGCGGGAAGGGCGCCGCCTCGCAGTGACAGTAGCACAGGGTGTCCTCGCTGAGAGCGTCCCGGCACAGCCGGGATGGGTT
>JAFGIE010000175.1 GCA_016929775.1 Anaerolineae bacterium | reverse complement strand
CGGCGCGCACGGACGGCGCCCAACCCACGACGTCCCCACGCTGGAGCGTAGGGACGAGCACACCCCACTCGCGCCGACGTCCCCACGCTGGAGCGTAGGGACGAGGGAGCGCTACCTCCCCTCTCCACGCTGGGGAGGGGCCGGGGGAGGGGTCCGTGTGCCGTCCTCTTCCACTCCATACCGATCGACCAGCCTGGACCACGTGACCCCGTCGGCTAAAGGCGAAAGCGGCCACGACCTACCTGTGATGCAGCCTCCGCGCCGCCACGAACGCCAGCCCGTGCTCCGTCAGCGCACGCGCCGTCGCGTTCACGGCATTGTGCCGGTCCAGGTAGTTGCGCAGCAGGTGGGGCATGTCGCCCGCCGCCTCGATCTCGGCCTTATCCCGGAAATAGTCGAGAATGTCCGAAGGATGCTCCCGCGTGCGGTCGATCTCGGGGTCAGCGCCCTCGTGCTTGGCAGAGATATTGGGCACTCTTGCCGCGACCTCGACCAGCTCGTCGCGCCGGTTGTAGGGCTGGCGGACAATGCTCTTGTAGGTCTCGACGATGTGGTGTTCGAACCGCACGATGTCCTCGAAGCCTAGCGCCGCGCGCACCTCCGCCGTGATCTCGATCGTCTCGTTGTTCACCGAATTGGACCAGTTGAACCCGATCAGCGGGCTCGTGCCGTCGGCGCGCGCAAAGAGCTTGGCCCCGAGCAGCGTCCACAGCGCAGCGTAGGGGTTGTCGTTCCCCATGTACACGCTGATCTTGAACTCGTTGTCCACCCCCAGCTTGTGCAGCATGTAGCCGAGCAGCACCGTCCCGGGGTTGACGTTCAGCACCTGCCGGATCCCATAGCTCGTATAGTAGTGCAGGTACTCGTCCAGCCACTTGAGCGCATACTCGTTCGGCTGTCCCACGCCCCCAAAGTACCCGGTGATCGTCTCCGGACCGCCGAGGTGGACGTTCGACCCATCCGTGCCCTTGGTGTCGAGCGTCTCGACATAGCTAGCGCCGATGATCTGCATCGCCGCCGCCACCGCCAGGATGTCGTTGTCCGCCACCTGCTCCGCCATCTTGCGCACGCGGATGTAGCGCCCCGCCATCAGCTCGCCCTCCGCGATCGCCTGCTTGGCCTCCTCGATCAAGAACGGAAAGTACTGCAGTGCGCTCAGCTCGAGCGTCACCGCCAGCTTGGCGTCAAACGCCATCTCGTCTGCCCGCGCGCCCAGCACCTTGCGCCGGTAGTCGTCCACCGAGATGAACACCCCCGCATCGCACTGCGCAGCCAACCACTCCAGGTCGGCGACATAGGGCGAGTCCCGCTCGCGCAGCCGGTCGATCAGCGCGTCGAGCTCGCGCGCCGCCGCCGCCTTGCGGTTGATCTCCTCCGGCGTGCCATATCTGGCAACGACATCGAGGAAAGCCTGCATGGTCCTGTTGTCCGGGTCGAGCAGCAGGGCGTTGATCGCGTCCAGTTGCTCGCCCGAGATCCGCAGTCGATCCTGCAACTTGCTCACCATTGAACCTCTCCTCTCTGGTAGGGTCGTGCGCAGGCACCTACGTGCCCGCCACGGCATCGACGGCTTCTGGCTCTCAGGACTGGACAGCCATCGCGCCAGCGTGAGCGCAGTCTGTGTCCATGTCGGTATCCAGGATGATCCGGGTGCGTTTCACACGCTTATCCCACATCTATCCCACACTATCCAACACCTATCCCACACGTTACCCACATGCATCGGCGCATACAGCCGCATCCCCACGCGAGAGCGCGCACCTGCCCCTAGGCTGCCTGCGCGCGCATCACCTCGAGCGTGCGCATCAGCTCGGCGCGCCACACCCGCTCCTCCCCCACGGGGAGGCGTACCTCGCGCCGGCGCACCCGGACCCGCTCCCCGAGCGCCTGCTGCAGCGCCGTGCGGTCCGCATCCTCCAGCACCGGCGACCGGATCGCGATCTCGCGGTTCTCGGCGACGATCGCCTCGACCTGCGCCTCGAGCGCGAGCAGCTTGAGCCGCAGCTGGTAGAGCAGGTTCTCGGCTTGCGGCGGCAGGGGCCCGAACCGGTCGTCCAGTTCCGCCCGAATCTCGTCGATTTCGTCCGTCGTCGTCATCCCTGCCAGGCGGCGGTAGAGGCGCAGCCGCAGCGGCTCGTCAGGGATGTACTCTGCCGGCAGCGACGCGTCGAGCGGCAGCGTGATCTGCACGCTCCCCTCCAGCGGGAGCAGGTACGAGCGCGCCTCCCCCGTCAGCTCGCGCGGCGACTCACCCTTCAGCTCACGAACCGCCTGGGCCAACAGCCGGCTGTACAGGTCGAACCCGACCGCCGCCAGGTGCCCGCTTTGGCGCGCACCCAGGATCTCGCCCGCGCCGCGGATCTCCAGGTCGCGCATCGCCACGCTGAACCCGGCGCCCAGCTCGCTCGCCTCCATGATCGCCTGCAGCCGTCGACGCGCCGTCTCGGTCACGCGCGCGTTGCGGTCGTACATGAAATAGGCGTACGCACGTGCGGCGCCCCGTCCCACGCGCCCCCGCAGCTGGTAAAGCTGAGCTAGGCCGAAGCGGTTCGCACGGTTGACGATGATCGTGTTCGTGTTCGGGATGTCGAGCCCGCTCTCAATGATCGTCGTGCATACCAGCACGTCGACGCGCCCCTCGCTGAAATCGACCATCACCCGCTCCAGCTCCCGCTCGGGCATCTGCCCGTGCGCCACGGCGAACGTCGCCTCGGGCACCAGGTTCTGCAGCCGCTGGTGGACCCCGCCGATGCCGCGCACCCGGTTGTGGACAAAGAACACCTGCCCACCCCGGTCGAGCTCGCGCAGGATCGAGCGCCGGATCAGCGTCTCGTCGTGTTGGCCGATGTGCGTCTTGATCGGCAGACGCTCCTCGGGCGGCGTGTCGATCGTGCTCATGTCACGCGCCCCGGTGAGCGACATGTAGAGCGTGCGCGGGATCGGCGTGGCGGTCATGGTCAGGACGTCGACCTCGGTGCGCATCTGCTTGAGCCGCTCCTTGTGCGTCACCCCGAACCGCTGCTCTTCGTCGATCACCAGCAGGCCCAGGTCCTTGAACTGGACGTCCTTGGAGAGCAGGCGGTGCGTGCCGATCACAATGTCTACCTCGCTCCTCGCCAACCGGTCGAGCACCTCGTCCTGTTCCCTCGGCGTGCGGAAGCGAGAGAGCATCTCGACGTTCACCGGAAAGGGCGCGAGCCGCCTGCGGAACGTGTCATAGTGCTGTTGCGCCAGGACCGTCGTCGGCACCAGGACCGCAACCTGCTTGCCGTCCATGACTGCCTTGAACGCCGCGCGCAACGCGACCTCGGTCTTGCCATAGCCCACGTCGCCGCAGATCAAGCGGTCCATGGGCCGCGGCTTTTCCATGTCAGCCTTGACCTCCTGGATCGCGGCAAGCTGGTCATCCGTCTCGATGTAGGGAAACGAGGCTTCCAGTTCGGCCTGCCACTCGGCATCCGGCGAGAAGGCATAGCCCTCGACCACCTGCCGCGCCGAGTAGAGCGCCAACAAGTCCTTGGCGATGTCGGTCGCCGCACGCTTGGCCTGTTCCTTGACCCGCGCCCACGACGTCGTCCCCAGCCTGTGCAGATCGGGCGGGCGATCGGAAGCGCCGACGTAGCGGCTCAGGCGGTCTGCCTGGTGGATCGGGACATACACGGCGTCGCCCCCCGCATAGTCGACGCGCAGGTACTCGCGCTCCGCCTCATCGATCGTGGCCTTGATCAGCCCGCGGAAGCGCCCGATGCCGAAATCGACGTGCACCACATAGTCGTCCGGCGACAGGTCCGCCCAGAAGACCTCGGGCGGCGCCGCCTTGCGCCGGGGGCGACGTGGGCGCGGCTTGCTCCAGCCAAAGACCTCTGCATCGGTGAACAGCTGCAAGCCCAGCGCGCCGTCCGTGCCGCGCAGCACCCATCCCTCGTCCAGGGTACCCTGCACCAACGTCATCGAGCGCGGCACGGGCGGCGCGTCGAGCGCCTCGGCGATCTCGACCGGTTGGTCGCGCTCCCGCCACAGCTCGGCGAGCCGCCGCGCCTGGCGGGTGACCGTCACGATCCGCCCTCCCTGCTCCCTGACGTCGATCCAGTCGTCGATCAGGCGGCGGAGCTGCCCCCCATAGCGCGGTCCGGAGACAAAGTAGGCGCGCAAGGGCGCATCCTCGCCCGGCAGTTCCCGCTCCTCTTCCTCATCCCGCTCCGTCTCCAGCCAGTCTGCCTCTTGCTCGTAGCCCAGGGACAGGACAGTGCGCTCGGACACCGCCTCGTCTAGCTCGTCCCACGTTACATAGGGTACCGCGAACCCGTCGACCAGCTCGCCGCTCTCATAGAGTGAGCGACGCAGGTCGATCGCCTCCGCCTCGAACCCCGCCACCGCCGCGCGCAGGTCCACCTGGTCGTCGATCGCCAGCACCCCCTCTGGAGGGAGGTAGTCGAGCAGCGTGCCCGGCTGCGAGTAGAGGTAGGGAATGTAGAACTCGATCCCTCGGAAGTACTGGTCATCGCCGAGCGCAGCTAGGTCGGCGTGGTACTCGGCGCTTGCTGGCCCATGCAGGGTCGCATCGTCCAGATCGGCAAGGCGCGGGGCGGCGAGGTGCCCGAACTTGGGCAGCGCCTCGGTCGCCGGACAGACCGCGCACGTCTCCAAGCGGTGCAGAGAACGCTGGGTTGCCGGGTCGAACGCGCGCAGGCTGTCCAGCTCGTCGCCGAACAGCTCGATCCGCACCGGCAGATCGGCGTGCGTCGGGAATACGTCGACGATCCCGCCGCGCCGGCTGAACGTGCCCGGCGTCTCGACGACGCTGACCATCTCGTAGCCCAGCTCGAGCCACGTGCCGAGCAGGCGGGCCAACGCGATCCGCTGCCCGGTGTGCAGCACGCGCATGCCAAGCTCGAACTCGCGCCGCGGCAGCGTGCGCTGCATCAGCGCGCGCGCCGAGGTCACCACCAGCGGGGGATGCGCCTGTCCCGGTCGCCAGGCAACCAGGGCATACAGGGCGCCGATCCGCTCGCGGACCGTCTCCGCCGCCCAGGGAATCCGCTCGTAGGGCAGCGCCTCCGGTTCCGCAAAGCGGTACACCGACGCCGGGTCGGGCAGCCAGGCGCGCAGTTGCTCCACCGTCCCGCTGACTTGCTCGGGTCGCGCCATCACGAGCAGCGCAGGACAGCCCAGATCGGTGACCGCCGCCGCAACGACGTGGGGGCGCGCCGCCGCGAGGAGGGAGAGACTGCTCCCATCCTCCCCGCTGCGAATCTGATCCAGGAGGTAGCGGTAAGCCGGGATCTCCCGCACGATGGGGAGTAGCCCGCTCAGGTTCATAGGACACCTTCCATCTCACGTGCCGGTTTCGGCCTGGTCTGGAGCGCCGCTTACCCTCCCCTGAGCGTCCGGTCCAGGAATGCCACGACTGCCGGATAGGCAACCAGCTTGTTCTTGAGCTTGACGAGGCCATGCCCCTCGTCGTCAAACACCATGAGCTCGACCGGGATCTCCCGCGCGCGCAGCCCGGCGACGAGCTGCTCCGTTTCGCTCAGCGGCACGCGCGGGTCGTTCGCGCCATGGATCACCATCACGGGCGCCGAGACGGCGTCGAGGTGGTGGATCGGCGCGATGCGCTCCAGGAAGGCGCGATCGCGCGCCAGGCTGCCATATTCGGCCTCGCGATGCGCGCGACGATAGTCGCTCGTGTTCTCTAGGAACGTTGCCAGGTTGCTGATCCCGACAACGTCCACACCCGCCTGCCACAGCGCAGGATAGGTCGTCAGCGCCGAGAGCACCATGAACCCGCCATAGCTCCCCCCGTACACGGCGATCCGGTCGCCGTCGATCTCTGACTGCTCGCGGAGCCACAGCGCCGCGTGCGCCACGTCTGCCACCGAGTCCATGCGCTTCTCGACGTCGTCGAGGTGGCTGTACGCCTTGCCATAGCCGGTCGAGCCACGGACGTTCGGCGCCAGGATCGCATAGCCGTTGTCGAGCAGGTACTGGATCACCGGGTTGTACGCCGGGCGGTACTGCCCTTCGGGCCCGCCGTGTACGACCACTACCACCGGTGCTCGACCACCTCCCGACGCGCCTGGACGGTAGTACCACGCCGGTATCTGGCGCACTGCCCCCGTCGCATCCCGGTCGAAGGTCGGATAGTGAACCAGCGCCGGCGCAACGCACGCCTCCTCCGGAACGCCGCCTCGCGAGGAGCGCGTCACCGCGACCACGGCGTCCGCGCTCAGGTCCCACACATAGATGTCGGCTGGTCGTGTGGCGCTGGTGAACGCATACGCCAGGCGCGCCCCATCGGGCGAGAAGACGATCTCGGGGCTGACCAGTGCGCCGGGCGTGCGCGATGCCGCAGGCGCATGCCGCCGCACGCCCGTTGCCAGGTCGAGCAAGTGAATCTCGGGCGCGCCGTCCACGTTGACGGCATAGGCAAGCTGCGTCCCATCCGGCGAGAGGGCGACCGACTCGCAGTCCCAGTCATGGCTCGCCACCCTCTCCAGGGAGCCAGTGCGTAGGTCCAGCCGGGCAACGTACAGCAGGTCCGCGTCGAGATCGGTGACCATGTAGAGCGCGTCCCCGCTCGGCGCATAGTTGCAGCCGTGAAAGCGCACCCCCTCACCGCTCTCGAGCAGGCGCCGCGCCACGCCCGACCGGAGGTCGAGCTCGAACAGCTCGTGTGAGAACGAGCTCGCCGTGCGCGTCAAGGTCACCCGCTCGCCGTCCGGCGCAAGCTGCACGTTCGCCAGGTAGCCCGGACGATCGTTCTGCCACACCAGCTGGGCCTCACCGTCGAGCGGGTGCACGTACAGGTCGAACAGACCAGGGTCGCGCCGGTTCGCGGCGTACAAGATCCGCCGCCCGTCCTTGGCCCACGCCCCAAAGGCGTGCATCGCGCCCTCGTACCCAGCCGTCAAGTGAACCTGCGCCGCCCCATCGGCAGACAGTAGGACGATCTGTGCGCGCTCGTTCCCGCCGACATCCGCTGCGTAGACCAGCCGCCCGTCTCCGGGCGTTGGCGAATAGTGCGCCTCCATCACCCGGTCGTTGCCAAAGGTCAGTTGATCGGGCCACAGGGGCTCGCCGCCCCCCGTCCGCACGGCGACGCGCCACACCTCCGGCACGCCGGTGATATCGGTCAGGAAAGCCAGGTGCTGTCCGTCCGACGAGAATGTCGGCCCGTAGGCCATCCGCACGTTGAGATAGCGTTCGATCGAGGGTCCAGACAAGACAGCCTCCTCGCAGGATGAGCTACCTGCCCCATCAACAGAACGTCACGTGCTGCTGTGCGCCCGCTCGCCAAGCTCCAGCTGCAGGTCCGCGTGGCAGTAGGGCACATAGACCAGCCCCAGCGGGTTCCGCTGGCGGAGCAGCGCCCACCGAAAGTCGTACACCGCCTTGCCCACCGGCTCGCCCGCCAGCATGCGGTGGAACAGGAATTGGCCGAATGCAGTGCCCAGCGACTCGTGGATCGGGATCTCGGTGCCGATCACGCCCGCTGCGCCCAGCGCGCCAAACCGGTGCACGAACGAGAGCAGCGTCGATGGACCGTATGTCCCGGTATGGCACCCATTCAGCACCACCAACGGTGCGCCATCCGACCACGCCGCGCGCAGTTCCTCTCCCAAGTGAGTGGGCATGAGCGGGTCGTCCTGCTCTACCACCAGCCACTGCCGGTAGGCGGTATTCCCGCCGTGGCAGTACAGGTAGACGATCGAGGGCGCGCTCGCCATGTCCTGCAGCAGCCCTTCCGTGCTCCCGTGCGCGACCCAATCCGCGTGTGGCTCGACGATCGCCGCGATCTGGCGCCGGTGCCACTCTGCCAGGCCCAAGCCTGGGCCGTAGACCATCGACAGGCGAGGTCTGCCCGCGGCAGGCAGGCGCGTCGCGATCGACGAAAAGGCGCCCGGTGGGCGGAGGGGCTGTTCGATGATGTACCGGAACCCCCAGAACCCGTGCACGCAGACCACGCTCGGGTCCTCGGCGTGGGGGCACGTTTCCTCACACGCGGGCTCCTGTCGGTAGCGCGTGCAAACCTGGTTGCGCCCCGGTCGGTAGTGGAAGGGGCGGTCATACAGCACAGCCCACGGGAAAGCGAGATCCAAGCTCAGGCGCGCGATCTGCACCACCAGTGGTTTGCCCTGCATGCGCTCGATCTCGCGCATGCGCTTTGCGACACGCCACCCGCTCTCCGTGCCAAAGATGCGCTCGTAGAGCATCTGTCCCAGCTCAGCTAGGCCGACCAAGGCGCGGTTGAAGGTCTCTGCGTCGCGGGGCGTATGGTCTTCCTGGTAGCGATAGACGGGCATCTCGCTCTCCGCATCCTCCAGGCAAGCGTCCCGCAACAGCACGCGGTACTGGTCGAGCGCCGCCCCGATCAAGCTCGCGTTGATCTCGAGGCTGGGACCCAGGTCCACGCCGCCCGATGCGACCATCCCTCCCCGGCAGGCGCCCGCCTTCCCCTCCCCGATCCACATGCAGACGCGGCGCGCCTGCAGCGCATCCAGGTTGGTCAGATCGGAGGACAGCGTGTACTCGCAGCGCGTCCACCACCCGTCCCCAGCCTGCGCCGGCATGCCCCCCTCAAAGGGCGCGATCCGCGCATAGATCACGTACGACTGCACCAGGTTGTTGTGCATGTAGACGCCGAGCCGCATCTGGCTGGTGCCCGTCTCGACCGGCGTCACGATCCGAAAGTGAACGTCTGCCGTCGACCCGCCGCGCGGCAAGGAGACCTCCTGCTCCCTGTCCACCAGCAGGAAATCCTCGCTGTCCAGGCGCAGGACCAGATGCCTCGCGTGGCCCACGAGATAGCTGACCAACCGCGTGTCCAGGGGAGGCTGGTCGCCCACCACGTGCGCGCGTGGCGACGGCACGCCGACGTTGACGCCGAGCTGGTAGGCCCTATTGGCTGCCAGCGCGTGCGTGTACGGGATCGGCTCGCGCTGTCCATCGGCGAACCAGGCGTTGACGACGCGCGCTGGCTCCTGACCGGTCGGCACGGCGTGTGCAGCGAATTCAGTAAAGCGAGCCCACGCCTCCTCTTGCGGCTCCGTGCTTCCCACGCCCGATCCGGCGCGCATCCGCTCGTGCCAGACCAGCACCCCCGCCGGGTCGCCCTCTTCCGTCACCAGGTAGTGTACGCCTGGCGCCCTTGCCTCGGCGACGAGGGCCTCGACCAGCTCCCACGGGGTCTCTGTCCGCTCCAGCGCTGCCGTGAAGGTGTGCTCTGGCTGCACAAAGGCGCCCACCATCGAACTTGGGCCTGCATCGGGGTACTCGTTCGCCAGCAGATCGAGCAGCGCACGCGCCGGGTACGCCATCCAGACGTTGCTCTCCTCGTCCCATGCCGCGAGATAGGGTACCTTACCGCGGTGTACGACCTGTGCGGCAAGCTCGGCGAGCGTCATGTCGGGCTCTAGGGCCAAGACCTCTTTGTACGCAAAGGGCGCCGGCGCCGGGTCGGGCCACTCGGGTCGCTCGCCGAGTTCGGCCATACGGCGCCCGACCAACCGCCACCAGCTCCGGCGGTCGGCGCGCCCGCCGCCGCGCACCGCGGACCCCAGGTAGAGGGCAACCGGTTGTCCGTTGTCCTCCGCGGCGACCAGCGCACCAGAAACGCGGCGCACGGTCGCGTGGCTGATCTCCTCGACGGGGATCACGGTGCACTCGGAGAGGGGGAGCGCCGTCACCGGCGTATCCAGTTCCCACGCCCCCCCTCCCAGGGCGACCGATAGCGTCGCCAGACTGGTCCCCAGGTACGTATCCCCATCCCGCACGATCAGGTAGCGGGTATACCACCTTCTCGTGGTTGGCCCCTCTGCGCGTACGGCATCGACCAGCGCTCGGAGCGACAGATCGTCCTCCAGCAGCACATAGTCCAACTCAACCATGTCGCCCCCCTCCACTCATGATTGATCGCTCGCTCGCCGCGGCAGGGCCCCAGCTCAGGACGCTGCCTCGTCCGACTCTGCTTCCGTCGCTTGGGCATCGACCGGTGATGGCCCGTTGTACTGGTTCATCGCCGCCCGGATCCCCTCGCGGATGAACGTCTCGACCGCTGCAGCGACCCGCTCGCACACGTCCTGCATCCGGTCGCGCTCCTCTGCGCTCATATCCTGCAGGACATAGTCCTTGGGCTCCATTCGCCCTGGCGGGCGCCCGATCCCAACCCGCACGCGCGGGAACCCCTGCGTGCCGAGGACGTCGATGATCGACTTGATCCCGTTGTGTCCGCCTGAACTCCCCCGCGGACGCAGTCGGATCGTGCCCTGGGGCAAGTCCAGGTCATCATAGATCACGATCAGGTCCTGCGGGTCCACCTTGTAAAAGCGCGCCACGGCGCCCACAGCCTCGCCGCTGCTGTTCACATAGGTCTGTGGCTCGACCAGGATCGCGCGCCGCCCGGCGATCCGGCCCAGTGCCAGCTTGGCCTTGCCCTGCGTCTTGTCAAAGGCCAGCCCGTGCCTGCCCGCCAGCGCCTCGACACAGTGAAAGCCCACGTTGTGCCGGTTCGCCGCGTATGTGCGCCCGGGATTGCCCAGGCCCACCACGATCAGCCATCCCTCTGGATCCACGCTCATCGTCACCCCGTCTTCGAACGCCAACCCACACAGGCTCATTATAGCACACACAGCGCCATTCATCAACGCTAACTTGACATAGCAAGGTCGGGCGCCGCGCTCGCCATCGCCCCCGCCAGCGCCAGGGACCACGCCAAGTCGGGGAGGTAGTAGCCGCTATCGACGAGGCCATGCGCCAGTCCAGCCACGATGCCCGCCGCGCAGCCCACTGCCAGCGCCTGCTGTGCTGGCGGCGCGGCTTGCGCGCACCGGAACGCCCGGCGCAGGACCAGCGCGATCAACAGGGCATGGATCGCCAAGCCGGGCACGCCAGTCCGCACTGCGGCATCCAGCCAGGCATTGTGCGGATGGTAGAGCAGCGGTTCGGTCCACGCCGCAGCCTGCATGTAGCGCGGGTAGACCGTGCGATACCCATCCAGGCCCACGCCTAGCCAGGCGTGATCGGCGATCATGTGCAGCGTGCTCTGCCAGACCGACACCCGAACCGTGTCGAGCAGCACAGAGGGCGACGCTGCACGCCCCAGGACAACGTTGCTCGCCACCAAGAGCAGCGCGACGCCGGCGCCGCCGACAACCCACCACCGGAGCCGGCGCCGCACGCTCCACCCGATCACGCACAGCGCCGCCGGCACGGCGAGCAGCCAGGCGCCGCGCGAATAGGTCAGGTACAACCCCAACCCGATCGCGACCGCCGCACCCCACGTCCAGCGCCTGTGCCGCACGTCCAGCCCCATGCCCGCGACCGCAAGTGCCAGGGGCCAGACCCGCTCCAAGTAGAGCGCGAGGTGGTTGGGCGAATAGTACACGCCCGTCACACGCCCCACGCTCCCCGCAGGGACGAGCGCGCCGGTCAGCCACTGCACCACGCCAACGAGGGCCACGGCAACCCCGGACCCCACCCAGGCGATGGCGAGGGACCGGACAGGGACTCCTGCGCCGTGCGGGTCGCGCCATCGCGCTTCGACGCGGACCAGCACATAGAGCAGCGCGGGCCCCAAGACGCACATGCGCCACTCGTGCCAGGCATGCCCCGGGTCGGGGGCCCAAGTCACCGCGGCGGTATTCCAGGCAACCCAGGCTGCCCACACCACATCGAGGGCCGACCACCGCTGCGGCGATGGCGCCACAGCCCGGCGGCGGACCCAACGCCCGATCAGGCCCGGCGTGGCGAGGACGAGCAGCGTCTCGGACGCCGCGAGGTAAAGCGGGCCCAGTGGCTTGGCGGCATAGAAGAACGGGATCGCCCCCACGGCGCCGATCAGCCCCCAGTGCGGGTGGAGGGTGAGCAGCAGGGCGCCCAACGCCAGTTCGAGCAGCGCCCACTCGGCCCATGGCGTCACGGCATACAGGACGCCCAGCCCACACAGCAGCGCGAGGTGGTAAGGCCACGCCAGCGCACGCCATCGCCGCCACGCCCTGCGCGCTGCCCCCCCGAGGCCCACGCGTCGCCACAACCCCCCTGCGCAGACATAGCCCAGCGTGAGCAGGGCGCCCAGCGCCGTCCACCGAGCGCCGCCCGCCGCCTCGACTGTCTCGGGCGCCTCGAGCTGCGTCGCCGCGGCGAGCACGGCGTACCGCGGCGTCTCTTGCCCTGCCGCGTCCCGGAGCGCAAAGCCCCACGTCGGGTCATCCGACGGCAGATCCGGCTGGTACGCCACCCAGCACATCGCGTCCAGCCAAGGCCACTCTTTGTGCGCGCGCGCCACCGATGCGAGGATACGCGTCCCTTGCACCGCTGCACTGTCGGTGCCCCACGGCGCTGCGCCGCCCGCCCACCCTTGGGGCAGCGCATTCCAGCCCCACTCCACTGCCCACACCCCCACGTCGCCGGCGCCGCGACTGCGCATCAGCTCGCGTGCGGCGACGACGCGCGAGGCGTTCAGGACGTCGAGCGCGACGCGCCGGTCGTCGGGCCCTGACCAAAAGCCGTACAGCTTGACTGCCAGCAGGTCCATGTGCGCGCCGCCCCCTGCGGCGAGCAGCTGCCGCAGGTACACGAGGTCGTTGAGGTCCGCCGGACCAGGCGCCTGGGTGGGCGCCAGCGCGGCACCGAGCACCTGGGAGGAGGGATCGGCGGCGTGGATCGCGTGGTAGGCTGCCTCGAGCAGCGCCGCATAGCCGCAGGGCGCTGCGTGCCCGCCCCCCCATGCCCGGCTCAGGTTGGGCTCATCCCACACCTGGTAGTGATCGATCTGCGGCCCATAGCGCGCCGCAAAGGCGCCGACATAGCGCGCGTAGGCGTCGATCGGGCAGGGAGGCACACACGGCAGGGGCACGGGATCGTGCCGCATGGCCCACGCGGGGGGCGCGTCCAGGACAGCGACCAGGCCCAGCCCGCGCGCGTCCACGGCGGCGACGATCGCGTCCCACTGCGCCCAGTCGTACTGCCCGCGGCGTGGCTCGATCGCGTGCCACGGGAACCGCTGCCGGACCCAGGTAAAGCCCAGCGACACGACATCGTCCAGCGCGCGCTGCACGGCTTGTGCATCGTACTGCTCGAGCGTGACCTGCGTGCCGAACTGCAGCCCGTCTTCCTCACCCGGCTGACGCTCCACACCGCGCGCTGCGACGCGCCACGCACGCCACGTGGGCCCGCTCACGCCAACTAGGCACAGCACGCACACGACGACCGCCGCCTGCCAGCGACGCAGTCGCCGCAGGCGCACGCTGTCCGGCCCGATCACGCTCCTGCACCCCTCACCGCATCCTCCCCAGCCGCTTGCGCCACGCGCGACGGTCAGCGACCCACCCGCGCCATTATAGCCGCGTTCGTAGCGGGGAGCAACTGACCTCCGACAGTCTGAGGGCAATCGCATTTAAATGCTGCAGAGGACCTGAGCGAGGTAGTCCTCGTCCCAACCTGCTTTGAGGCGCTTGCCCCGGATACT
>JAFGIE010000174.1 GCA_016929775.1 Anaerolineae bacterium | reverse complement strand
TCCGTCCACCCCAGGAACGAGGTACGCCGTGGGATAGGTGGCGATCCAGACCTCGCGCTTGCCCGCCGCCCGGAAGCGTTCCTCCAGCTCGCGCAGCAGGGCCGAGCCCACGCCTCGCTCTCTGTACGGCGCTTCCACCGCCAGGGCCAGGATCCAGGCCCTGGAACCCGCGCGTTCCGGCGGGACCCGCTCGGCCTGGTAGCAGAAGCCCTCGCCGCAGATCCCAAGCACAAAGCCGGCGATCCGGCCCTCCTCGCGGGCGACGAGAGAGAACGCCTCCCGGTAGTTGGGATCGAGGAGCACGCGGGCCTCGAATCGCGCCTGGGAGACCGGATCAGCCGGCAGGTTCCGGTTCCAGACCTCGACCAGTTCGCCGAGGTCGCGGCTGTGGAACGCCTCTATGCGCATCACACGCCTCCCTGCGCGCGCAAATCCGCAAGGCGGATCTCGACCCGTCCCTCGCCGCCTGGCAGGAGGTGAACGCCAGCGATCCGGGGGCAGCACGCGCGCTGCTGCGAGCCGAGTTGCTTGATCAGCGATCTAGGCCCATCCCGGGCTGCCTGGGTAGTGATTCTGTCCTCTTTCTATGGGCTAACCGTATTGTACCACGACAGAGGGGGTTTGTGAAGGAGGAGTCAGGCGCCCCTCCTCGCGCCGATAGTCTCCGTCGGCGCGGGATGGAAGGAAGCGCTGCGGACGACCGACCACGGACGAGGAGCCACCTTCCACTCCGCCGATGGTCCCCGTCGGCGCGGCATGCGAGGAAGCGCTGCGGACGACGGACCACGGATGATGCCCGTCGCATCCGCCACATAGCGCACCTCGTTGGGCCCGACGCGCACGCAGACCGGGGCGCTGCGCGACCTGCAGTATGACTATGACCCGGTGGGCAACATGACCAGCAAGGCTGGACTGACCTACAGCTACACCTGCTGCGCGACTGCGCACGTCCACGCCGTGACCGCGCTGAGCGATGGATCGTCGTATGTCTATGAGCGCGAAGCCGCCCTGTAGCGCAGCGAGGGGGCGCCAACGGCAATCCCGTCTCCCTGGTTCGCGGGACGAACGGCCGCCTGGTGGGCGTGACCGTACAGACACCGACCTCGACGCATGTGCTGACCTCCACCTACGACGGCGACGGCAACCGCGTCGCCAAGGCGGACAGGGGCGGGGTTCGTGAAGGGGCCGCAGGATGTGCCTGGGCTACAGGAGCTGAAGAGGGTGCTGGGAGAGACGTACGCGAGCTTGGCGCCAGGGTGCGACGTGGAAGGGCTAAGGATGGAAGGGCTAGAGACGATCCGGGCGCGGGGGAATGGCAGACAAACGGGCTAGCAGGGGGCGAAGGCAAGAGCCAGATCAGTCACAGCACAGCCTGCGCCGATCCGCGAGGGAGTGTCATGTAGTCGAGTACAGCGCTAAGGGTCTGGCGAGAATGCAACCCGGAAGCCTACATCCATCACACGGCTGCCTGGGTAAGCTACGTTGCGGCAAGAGCAACGGGCGTCGCCTCTGAAGTCGAGGAACGAGCCTCCGCGGATCGCACGACGCTCATCCAGCTGGCTTGAGGTCCACTCCCAGACGTTGCCCGCCGCATCCTGTAGGCCGTAGGGGCTGTCTCCGTTTGGGGAGAACTCGCCCACGGGCGACGGCTCATAGAAGCCAGCTTCCAGGATGTTGCACCGGCGCTCTGCCCACGCGCCCCAGGGGTATTCCCGCCCATCGTAGCCTCGTGCCGCTTTCTCCCACTCCTCCTCCTCAGGCAAGCGGTAGGCCAGTCCCGTCCTGTCCGCCAACCAACGGCAGTATGCTACTGCCTCGTACCAGCTTACGCCTACAACTGGCTGCGTCGGCTCGCCGCGCCAACTGCCATACCAATGGTTAGGCTGCTTCTGCCGTGCCTGCTGGACCCACGACCAGCCCTCATCGTCCCAGCACGATCGGTCCTCATAGCCACCCCCCTTGATGAACTGAGTGTACTGAGCATTCGTCACTGGCGTCACAGCCGAGAAGAAGCCTCTCTCAAGCCGGGCGACCTGGGCAGCGGCTCCCATCGGGCCTCCCAGGATATACTCGCCAGACGGAACCCATGTCGTGTCTGCGGGTGCCTTGCACGGCGGGTCTTCCTCGTCTTTCGGCTTCAGCGCGAACAGGCCGTTCAGAAAGAGCTGGATCGCCTCGTCGATCGGCAGTGGGCCTTCCACGGTCGCCTGATCCTCGAGCATCAACCGATGAAGACGAGAAGCGCAGAAGAAGTCCTGTAGCGTTTGGTGGTGGAACCGCACTCTGGGTCCAACTGCATCCACCAGCGTCGCCCCACTGGCCAGATACAGCAGCCGCTCCGCATCGCACTCCGGCACGCCCAGCCTGAGCTGTTCCACTGCCCAGTCACGGTCAACCGCTGTACCATGCCCGCTCTCGCGTTGCATCGCAAGGGCCAACGCCGAGAGGCCCTCTACTTGTGTCTCGGCCGCAATCCACGCCCCCTGGCAATGCGCCCTCTCTCGTGCCAGCAGTGTAGCCACGAACACCTCAAGCAGCCGGACCCGGTTCGCCGGCAGTACGCCGCCACTCGCGTATACCTGGGCGAGCATCAGCAGCACGTAGGGGTTCCCGGCGAGGGTGAGCAGGTGGTGCGGATCTGTGGTGAACTGCCGCCACAGCCGCCTCTGCGTATGTGTGAGGCCATCCCATATGGACTGAGGCATCCTGTGGGATGTCCAGAACTGCTCGAGACTCCCGCCTGCATCCTTCCAGACCTGCCACAGCTCGCTCACCCTACCATCGCCACTGAGCGTCCAGAAGAGCTGCTCCCCAGCTGTCTCTCCCAGGTAGCCATGCAGGAAGGTTCGCACGCGGGTTGGGTCGAGAGGGGCGACTAGGACCCTTTGCAGCTCCTCCAGCCCACCGAGGAAGTCCAAAACCCGACACGTGACAATGACAGAGAGGCCCAAGTGGCTCTCCAGCAGACGGGTGATACGGTCAATGCGCTCAGAACGTCCTCGCTGCGGCATCTCGTTGAGGCCATCAAGGAGTAGGACAAGCCGACCAGACGCGAGATAGGACCCGATGCGCGGACCAAGCGGCCAGAAGCACTCCGCCAGGTACATCTGTAGGGGACGCTCATCACTGTAGCCGCCCAGCGGCACAAAGACGGGGAGCGGAGCATCTGGGTCTTCCCGCGCTGTCTGGGCATACTCAAGCGCCAGTCGCCACAGAGTCGTCGTCTTGCCGCTACCAGGGTCGCCGAGCAGAATGATGCGACGGTGTTCAGCGATTGCCTCTCGCAGGTCATTCACTCGAACACGACGCGTCTCCACCTGGTCGCCGAACCCGTGCTTTGCCAGCATCTCGAAGCCGCGCGGCACAAAGGGCATCGGCAGGTCCAGGTGGAGGCCGTCGCTCACTGCGGCGCGGACCTCCGCAATCCCAGCAAGCGGGGTGTAGTGTTGCTCCCAATACCTGTAGCGCTCGATGAGGTCATCCAGATAGGCTATCTCAAGCTCGCGTAGGCTTCCCTGCGCGGGCGGGATGGCGATCTGGAAGAACTCGGCCACAATATCAGGATAGTGCTTGATCTTCTCGTCCAGCTCTGTCCCCACCCAGAAGTCGCACTCAAGGCTTTCCGCGCAGTGATCACGCACGGCTTGGCGGGCGTTCGCGGAGACATCAGAGGTCACCAGGTAGACGAGTCCTGCTGGTCGCTGGTCGTCTGGAAGTGCGAGGACCTTGTCGGCTTCCTTGGTCGCCTCACTCGGGCCGAAGCTCTGCACGCGCTTGCACTGGAAAGCCCAGAGGCGCCCGTCCTTCCAAGCAATGATGTCGCGGCCCTGTTCGTTGCCTGAAGCGCCCAGATGCTCGGCGTGTTCGTATCCTTCTCGCTGCACCAACCACAAGCACAGCCGCTCAAAGTCTCTTGGCGACAACCTGTCAATGGGTAGTGTATGAGATGTTCCGGTCACGAGAGGTTTGCACGTCATCACTCGAATGCGCTCCGGTTCATCTGCACAGGGTCAGTACTCACGATGGCGATTCACGCGTGGAATCGGAAGAAGGGCAATAGCACGAAAGCCGATCATCGCTTTGGCAATGCAGCGCAGCTGGTCGGCTCTGGGTCGGCTACACGCTCCTTTTCCTCTCTCTAGAGGGCGACGTTTCCGCGTGCACCTTGTCCCGGTAGGGGATGTGCGTGCACATGAGACTCACTGCCGGTCCACACTCGGGTGCCAGCCTCGCTCTACGGACCGCCCAGGTAGGCAATGGCGACAGCACGGTACACCAGAAGCGCTATGACAACCATCAGCACCAAGTTCATTGAGAACAAATACCAGAAGAATGCCCTGGAGTACAGCGGGGGCGGGTATACTCCACTCACTCTGGTCGATGGGAGTGACACCGCATGCTCCTCCGTCAAGGCGACAGTGACTGTATGGTAAGGTAGCGGACTATTCGGGAAACGCTTTCGAATCAGTCCGTTGATGACAGAACGTAGATGCTGTCGGAGTAGCATCAGGCTGTCATGCAAGTCTTTATACTGAGCGACGAAGCTGAGCATGGAGACGCCGGCTGCCACGTACAGGCGAATGTCGCCCCAGACACTGCCCTGTCCCAGCCTTTCGACTCTGACCTGCACCAGTTCCCCAAAGACGGACTGCACTCGCACAGCGAAGTCGCTCCCGAGCCCAGATCCGATGGCCTCCATGACTGCGTTGTCTAGGCGTGTTTCGTCAATGGGCTCATGGCCAGTGCAATCGAAAGCGACAATGAAGTGGTACTTGGCAATCGGCTGTATGCCAGCAGGTTGCTCAGTTGGGCGCTCAGGGGTATCACTGGACATCGGGGCTTCCTCCTTCTGGTTGCCGATAGGGCCTATGGTGAAAGCATCTCGTGAGCCGATGCAGTGCTGGGGACTGTCGCGTCCCGCGGATAGAAGTCTGCCACAGCATATGCAGCGCTGGTGTGAGAACACACGACGCTAGGCCGCCAAACCAGTAGACAGAGTGGTGTACGTGCTCTGCCCGGCGCCCCAGTAGTTGTCATAGACGTGCTGGTAGACGGCCGCACTCTTGTCTCCACACATCTCGTCGGTGTAGCGGTCCTCGGGCAGCTCCCATATAAAGTCCTGGATAGCGACTTGTACCGAGGCACGCGCCTGCTGCCGCTTGCGCCAGTCGAGCGTGAGCTTCCTCTCCTTGAGTGTGGTCAATAGCTCGCGGGCGATGCGCTTGACCTCGCGCTTCTCGGAGGCGCTCAGGCTAGGTCCAGGTCGAGTCAGGATGTCAAAGAGGGCCAGTTCTTCCTCGCTTAGGCCCTCGCTGACCGCACGCTGCTCCTCCTCGTCCAACGACTGCGCGAACTGGATGAGGGCCTCGTACATCTCGTCAACGTTGCGCGACCCTATGTTGTATTCCTCAATCAAGCGCTGGAACGCCTCGAGGAAGTCCATCCGGTTTGGGTTGAGGCGCACCATTCGCCGCAGCTTGACGGTGAGCAGGCTACGCAGCTTTTCAAGCTCTGTTCGCTTGCGCCCGTGCCTGAACCGCTCGTGCAGCGCGTCAAAGTCGATCTTGCTCAGGTCGTACAGCCTGCTCGTCTCACGGATGACATATCCGCGCGCCGTGACGGATTCGTCGAGCAGGTCGTCGACCTGTGCCATCACGCCGCTGATGTCCACCTCTGGTGCAAGGCTGCGGATCTTTTCTGCGAGGACCACGAGAACGTGTCGCACCGGGCCGAACTCGCCGGCCCGTGTGTCGGGCAGGATGGCCTTGAACAGCTTGTCCACCTGGGCAGCAAGCGCCAGGTACTGGTCCTTCAGCTCGTCGTTGACGATGATCCGCTCTACGGCGTCGTCCATCAGCGCGATCCGCTGGTACCCTTCGCTCCCCACTATGGGATCGAGGTCCACGCCACGCTCCGTGCAGAAGGCCAACGCATCCTGGATGGCTTTCTGCAGGTGCTCGATCAGCTCCTCCTTCGGTGCAACCGGCGATTCCCCAGGCTGCAAGCCGCCCGCAACGCCGCTGCCGTATATCGCCAGGGCCTTTTGCAGGTCGCGAAAGATGCCGACATAGTCCGCGATCAGCCCGTTGTTTTTTTGGCCAAACACACGGTTGGCCCGGGCGATGGTCTGCATCAGGGTGTGGTTGCGCATCGGGCGGTCGAGATAGATCGTCGAGCAAGCCGGCGCGTCAAAGCCCGTGCGCCACATCGCACAGACAAAGACCAACCGGAAGGGGTCATCGGGGTCTTTGAACTTTTCGTCGAGCGCTTCGCTGTTCATCCGCTTGCGATGGGGGAGGATGTCCAAGCCTTTCTCCGCGAACTTTGCTACTTCGCCCTGCTCGGAGGAGAGGACGACCGCCATATCGGTGGACGCCATAAAGTCGATCTTGGCCTGGATCGCGTCGCGCTCCTCGTCGGGCGCACTCGCCAACCTGCGCCGTTCCTCGGATAGCAAGCGCTGCCAGTGCCGCTGCACCTTGTCGTACATCCGCACGGTGGTCAGCTTGTCGATCGAGATGACCATCCCCTTCCCCAGGTACCCCCGGTTCACAAAGTGGACGGCGATATCCTGGGCGACCCGCTCAAGCCGGTCGTCGCGGGTGATCAGGTGATACTCGTGCGCGAACTGGCGGGCCAGGGCGTCTTCTTGATCCTCGTCCAGCTCGGCCTCTTCGAGCAGGCGGTCCATATCCTCGTTCAGATGCTCGTTGGTCAGCTCCATCTCGGGGATGCGGTTCTCATAGTAGAGGGGAACGGTCGAGCCATCCTCGTTGGACTGCTTGTAGGAGTAAACGCTGACATAGTCGCCAAAGACCTGGCGCGTGCGCTCCTCGCCGACGATGAGCGGGGTGGCGGTGAAGGCCAGGAAGGCGGCATTGGGCATTGCATCGCGCATATTCATCGCCAGCACGTCATACTGGCTGCGGTGCGCTTCGTCGGTGATGACAATGATGTCGTCTCGTTCCGAGAGCAGGGGATAGCGCTCGCCTCCCTTGGTGCCGAACTTTTGGATCAGGGTGAACACATAGCGGTGGTCCTCGCGCAGGAGCTGTTGGAGATGCTCACCGCTCTGGGCGCGGACGCGATTCTCCGACTCGATCACGGCGCCGCACCGCGCAAAGTTCTTGTAGATCTGGTCGTCGAGGTCGATGCGGTCGGTAATGATCACGAACGTCCAGTTGCCGGGGACTCTGCGCAGCACCTTTTGCGAAAAGAAGACCATCGAGAACGACTTGCCGCTGCCCTGGGTGTGCCAGAACACGCCCAGCCGGCCCTGGTTCTCGCGGATCTCGCGCACGGCGTCGATGGCATTGTTGACGCCCAGGTACTGGTGGTTCATACACACGACCTTGTTCAGCCCGCCGCGCGACTCCTGGTACAGGACAAAGTTCTCGACGATGTCCAGAAAGCGCGCCGGCTCGCACGTGCCGCGCACCGCCGTCTCCAGCGAGATCACGCCCGTCTCGCCCTCGTCGTCGATCTTTTTCCACTCGGAAAAGTAGGCCCAGGGAGACGTGATCGTGCCGATGCGGGCGTCGCTGCCGTTGGAGAGGACGATGAAGGCGTTGAACCAGAGCAGGTGAGGGATGGTGTCCTTGTAGTCGGCGAGGTTCTTGCGATAGGCGTCCTCGACACGCCTGTGATGGGCCTTGAGTTCGCCAAAGAGGAGCGGGATGCCGTTGACAAAGCCGACCAGGTCAGCCCGTCGGGTGTAGACCTCGCCGGTCACCCAGAACTGCTGGACGATCAGAAAGTCGTTTTTTTCGGGACTGCGCCAGTCGATCAGGCGCGCCGTCTCGACGCGTTCCTCACCATCCGGGTCACGATAGGTGACGCGGACGCCGTCTTTGAGGAGGGCATACACCTCGCGGTTGGCGACGGCGAGGGACATCGCACTGCGATCGCGGGTCAGCTCTTCGACTACCTGCGCGTGAGTCTCGGGTGGCAGGTCCGGGTTGAGCCGCGAGAGTGCCGCCTCAAGGCGGGAGAGCAGGACCACGTCACTGCGCGTCTCCCGGCCCAGTGTACCACTCGGCCCGTATGTCTCGTGGTAGGCGTTGACCGTCTCCCAGCCTAGCTGGGAGAACAGGGCCATGGTCGCAGCTTCGAGTTTGCCTTCGGTGTCGGGGTTGGCGGGCATCACACCTCTAGTTCCCCTGGGTCGATATCCGGATCTGACAGGTCGATCTCGCCAGAGACAAGGCGAGGCAGCAACAGATCACGAGTCCTAGAGAGAACACGACTCTGCAACCGAAGACCCAGCACCAGCTCCCGCACCGGCTCCAACGTCTGCCTTGCCCGCTCCATCATCCGCTCGTCAGGGACCAGGATGTTGATCGTGACCAAGTGCTTCTTGCCCAGGTGAGCCACCGTGGTCCCCGTGATCGTCGAGTTGAAGTATTCGATCGGCTCTCGGAGAGCCTGGAACAAGTAGTGCCAAGGTATGGGTGCCTTGGGGCGAACCCTCGCCACTCGCTGATTCAGATACGCTTTGCCGCCGGCCCACTCGCACATGTGAAAGTCGCCATCCATGCCCACAAGTATGTCGCCGTTCGTCACGATATACTTGTCAGGGGCTTGCTCCCCCGTGTGCGTCTGACTGGCTTGCCCTGCGATGTCCCGAATGCGGATGACCGGCATTCCTTCAGGCCCTTCCGTAAACCGCCGCGACTTGAACGGATAGCCAGTAAGCACCTCACTAACATCGTACAGGTTCTCCAGTCTCCATCCCTCCGGAATCGGCCCCAGCTCCGAGTCCACCATCTCGACGTTCTCGTGTCCGGGAAACCGAAAGTGTACGAACCACTCACGGTAGATTGCCTGCGCCATCTCTTCCAGGATGGCGATGCGCCGCGTGTTGTTCTCGATCAGGTCGTCGTAGGCGGAGAGGATCGCCGCGATCTTGCGTTGGATGGGGAGGGGAGGAAGTCGAATCGGGATTGCCTTCAGATTGGTCTGTGAGAGTTTTGGCTGTGCTGTCCCGGTGATGTACCCGGAAACGTCGGATGCCTCAAGGTAGCACATAAGAAAGTAGTCGTCTGCAATCCCTGGTCGCGCTCTCACAATGTGGGCGTGGTTGTTCACCCAGAACTTCCCCGAGGCAAGAAAGGCAATCGGCGTCTTCCTGCTATTGAGGTTTTCCCCATCCTCGGCAATCAGCAAGTATCTGCCGTCGAAGATGTAGTCGTCAATGTGGTCGATGATCCCGGAGGCACCGTAGTACGGGTACCGACCCGGTCGCTCTGCCCTCTCCCTAGAGCTTAGCGGAATGCGCCTTCGATCGTGAATCTCGATCACCTCGCCCAGGGTAGTCTCGTGCCATTGACCGTTCACTTGGAGCATCTCAGCGCTCCCCCAACAGCGCTGCAATACTCTGAGCTATCAGCGCTTCCAGCTCGTGCGCTTCCGCGTTGAGCAGCTCCAGCTCCTCGTGCAGCTCGGTCAGGCGCTCCACAAAGTCAAAATCGTCTTCCTCTCGATCCGCCACACCCACGTAGCGCCCAGGGTTCAGGCTCCAGCCCTGGGCCTCGATGTCGTCCAGCGTGGCGACCTTGCACAGCCCAGCTATGTCCTGGTAGCTACCATCCGGGAAGCGCTCTGCCATCAGCGCTTCGCTGCCCTGCACTGTCTCGGGCAGTTCGCCGCGGTAGAGGCGCGCGATGTTGGCCAGGAACTCGATCTGCGCGGGCGCAAACTCGCGATGTGCGCGGTCGATCTGGGTGTAGACGCGCCTGGCGTCGACGAACAGCACCGTGTCCCTGTTCCGCGCGCCAGTGCCTGGCAGGGCGAGCTGCTCGCCTGAACCACGCTCTGGCGTTCCGGCAGCGGAGGCCTGCGCCTTTCCCCGGTCGAGAAACCACAGCGTGCAGGGCAGCGTCACGGTGTAGAAAAAGTTCGAGCCGATGGACACCATCACGTCCACCGCCCCCGACTGGATCAGCTTCTTGCGAATCTCTAGCTCAGAGCCGCGGGCGTCCGCCGCCGAGTTGGCCATCACGAAGCCGGCTCGCCCCGTCTCGTTCAGCGCACTGTAGAAGATCTGTATCCAGACATAGTTGCCGTTGTCGACGGTGGGCAGGCCAAAGGGGAAGCGCGGGTCATCCTTGATGCGGTCCTTGTCGATCCGGTTCACGTTGAACGGTGGGTTAGCCATCACATAGTCAAAGCCGCCAACGCTCTTGTACAGCTCCTCATAGTAGGTATTGGCCTGCCGGATGTCGCCTTCCAGCCCGTGGACGGCGAGGTTCATCTTGCACAGGCGCACCGTCTCAGCCACGCGCTCCTGACCAAAGATGCTGATCCCGTCGTCCTCTCGGTCGCGATGGCGCTGGACAAAGGCCGCGCTCTGGACAAACATCCCGCCCGAGCCACAGGCTGGGTCGAGGATGCGCCCGTGGAACGGCTCGATGACCTCCACGATCAGCCTGACGAGGGAGGTCGGGGTAAAGAACTCGCCTCCGCGCTGCCCCTCGCTCATCGCGAACTTGCCGAGAAAGTACTCGTATATCTTGCCGAACACGTCGCCCTCGACGTCCATCTCGATCGCGTTGAACGTGCGCAGGAGCGAGGCCAACGTCGTGTTGGCAAGCCGGTTGTACGTCTTGGGCAGGACGTCGCGCAGGGCGGGGTTCTTGTCCTCGATGGCCCGCATCGCGGCATTGACCTTTGCCCCGATGTTCTCACCCTCGGGAAGCGCAACTAGGTTGGCAAAGCGGGCTTCCTCCGGGATATAGAGCACGCCCCGTGCCTGGTAGTCGGCCCTGCTGATGGGTCGCTGCCGCCTGCCGCCGGATGCCTCAGCGCGTTCAGCCCGGAGGGCCTCATCGGCGACCTGGAAGCGGTGATCGGCGTAGCGGAGAAAGATCAGGCCCAAAACGGGGACAGAGTATTCGGAGGCCTTGAGCCTGGAGTTGGCGCGCAGCTCGTCCGCGGCGTCCCAGAGTCTCTTCTCGATTTCGCTGTTGTTGGCGGGCATAGGTTCCTCGTACGGTAGGCTATCAAGGTGCGGAGAAGCAAAGACCCGCCTCACCGGACAAGCGGAGGCGGGCTGTCTCCGGGCCACATCATCGCCCCCGGTGAGGTCATCCTGCACTTAGGATACCACGAGTACCGAGAACTGTCAACGGTTAGGTGGGCGTGGCAGGGGAGAAAGGTACCAGCATTCCCAGAGCTGCGTTGCTGATTCGGCGTTCGTATAGTCATCTCGACTTGCCATTGCTTGTTCACTGGCCGCGAACCCAAAGGGCCGTCCTCTCGGTTTGCTCAGAGTGGGGGAGAGGTGTATCATCCTCACAGAAACCCCACGAGGAGGACAACAGATGCCACCCAACCCACGCTCCGTCGTCGTCGATACCACGCACAGCCCGCACGCGCGGCTCAAGCCCGTGCCTGTCAGCGCCGTCACGCTCACCGACGCTTTCTGGGCGCCGCGGCTGCGCACCAACCGCGAGGTCACGCTGCCCGCCCAGTACCAGCACCTCGAGGAGACGGGACGCCTCGACAACTTTCGCGTCGCCGCCGGCAAGCAAGAGGGCTCGTTTGTCGGCATCTATTTCAACGACAGCGACGTCTACAAGTGGCTTGAGGCGGCGTGCTGGGCCCTCGCATCCGGGGATGACCCCGCCCTGCGCGGGATGGTCGAGACGGCGATCGCCGAGATCGCCGCTGCGCAGCAGCCCGACGGCTACCTGAACACCTACTACATGTTCGAGCGCGCGCCGGAGCGGTGGACCAACCTGCGCGACATGCACGAGCTGTACTGCGCCGGGCACTTGATCCAAGCTGCCGTGGCGCACCACCGGGCGACGGGCAGCGAGCGCCTGCTCGACGTGGCGCGCCGCTTGGCGGACTGCATCGACGGCGTGTTTGGCCCTCGCCCGGGCAAGCGAGAAGGGACGAGCGGGCACGAAGAGATCGAGATGGCGCTGGTCGAGCTGGCGCGGGCCACAGGGGAAAAGGGGTACGCCGACCTGGCGCAGTTCCTGGTCGACATGCGCGGGCGGGGATATGCGGGAGGGGATGACTATCACCAGGACGATCGACCCTTCCGCGACATGGACCGCATGGTCGGGCACGCTGTGCGCGCCGTCTACCTCAACGCCGGCGCGGCGGACCTGTACGCCGAGCGCGGCGAGGGCGCGATCCGGGCAGCCCTCGACCGCATGTGGGACAACATGACCACGCGGCAGCTGTATGTCAGCGGCGGGATCGGGTCGCGCTACCGCGGCGAGGCCTTTGGCGAGGACTATGAACTGCCCAACGAGCGCGCCTACGCCGAGACGTGCGCCGCGATCGGCAGCGCGATGTGGAACTGGCGCATGCTGGCGCTCGAGGGCGACGCGCGGTATGCGGACCTGATCGAGCAGACGCTGTACAATGGCGTGCTGGTCGGGCTGTCGCTGGATGGCGAGCGCTACTTTTACCAGAACCCGCTGGCGAACGACGGCACGCACCGCCGGCAGCCCTGGTTTGGCTGCTCCTGCTGCCCGCCCAACATCGCGCGGACCCTGGCGTCGCTGCCCGGGTACGTGTACAGCGTGTCGGACGCGGGGCTGTGGGTGCACTTGTACGTCGAAAGCGAGGCGCAGATCGCGCTTCCCGACGGACGCCAGATCGGGGTGCGCCAGGCAACCGGCTATCCGTGGGATGGCAAGGTCGCCCTGACCGTGGACGGTGGCGGGACGTACAGCCTGTTCGCCCGCGTGCCGGGATGGTGCGAGGGGGACGCATCCCTGTCGGTGAACGGCGAACGCGTCGCGGGAACGTGGGCGCCGGGCAGCTATGCGGAGGTGCGGCGGACGTGGCGGGCGGGCGACCAAGTGGCGCTCGACATGCCGATGCCCGTGCGCCAGGTCGCCTGCCACCCGCGGGTCGCCAACAACGCCGGACGCGCGGCGCTGGTGCGCGGGCCACTCGTCTACTGCCTGGAAGGGGTTGACCATCCGGGGATCGACCTGCGCGACGTCGTGCTCCCAGCTGAACAGCCGCTGCGCCCAGAGTGGAGGCCCGATCTGCTCGGCGGGATCGTGGTCCTGCGCGGGGACGGGATCGTGGCGCCGCCCGGGGCGGGATGGGACGGGCGGCTGTACCGGACGGCGTCGGGCGCCGGGGCGGGCGGCGACGCACAGACAGCGCCGCTCCTCGCGGTGCCCTACTATGCGTGGGCCAACCGGGAGCCGGGCGCCATGGTGGTCTGGGTGCGGGCGCAGGGGGGATTCGTGTAGGGAGATGTGCGCGCCCGGGCGTATACACAGCCCAACCTCCGCCGCGCGGGGAACGTGTCTCTACGACTGCGTGTTCCCCGCGCGGCGCGCCTTTTCCTCGCGGTAGTAGCTATAGTTGCCGGGGTACTCGATTACCGCGCCCTCGTCCAGCTCGACGATCCGGTCGACGACCCGGTCCAGGAAGTAGCGGTCGTGCGAGATGACGAGCATGGTGCCCTCAAAGTCGTCCAGTGCGTTCTCGAGCACCTCGCACGAGGGCAGGTCGAGGTTGTTGGTCGGCTCGTCGAGCATGAGCAGGTTGGCGCCGCAGAGCATGAGCTTGGCGAGCTGGAGTCGGCTGCGCTCGCCTCCGGAGAGGGATCCCACGCGGTTGCGGGTCACTTGGTAGGGAAACAGGAACTGCCCCAGGAAGGCGACCGCTTCTGCCTCGTACATGGGCTTGACCTGGCGCACCTCGGCGATCAGCGTGCTCTCTGGGTCGAGGGTCTCGTGTTCCTGGGCATAGTATCCCACGCGCACGCTCGGCCCAACCGCAATCGTGCCGTCGGTGACGGGCTCCTGCCCCAGGATGCAGCGAAAGAGCACGCTCTTGCCGGCGCCGTTCGGCCCCAGCAGCCCAACGCGCTCGCCGTGCCAGATCAGGAGGTCGAGCCCGTCGAGGACGGCGTGCTCGCCCGATCCGTCGCCGCGCGGGAAGATCGTGCGCAGGCTTTTGACGTCGAGCACCTTTTGCGAACCGCGCCAACCCTCGAGCTCGAGCCCCATGCGCCGTCGTTCAAGGGTCGGTCTCTCGACCTTGTCCATCCGATCGAGCATCTTGCGCCGGCTCCTCGCCTGGCGCGCGTGCCGCTCGTTCACGACCACGCTCGCCCAGTGCTCGAAGCGGGCGATCGCCTCCTCTATGCGGGCGATCTCTTTTTGCTGCGCCACGTACTGCTGCTGCTGGCGGAGGAGGCGGAGCTGCTTTTCGACGGCGTAGGCAGAGTAGCTGCCCTCGTACAGGGCGAGCCGCCGGTCCTCGACCTCGGCGATGGCGCCCACCGTCTCGTCCAGCAGGTAGCGGTCGTGGGAGACAAGGATCACGGTGCCGGGATAGGCGCGGATGAACCCTTCGAGGTAGGCTTTGCCGTCCAGGTCCAGGTGGTTGTCGGGTTCGTCCAGCAAGAGGACGTTGTTCTCGGTGACGAGGAGCCGGGCCAAGCCGACGAGCTTTTTCTGGCCCCCAGAGAGCGCGCTCACGGGGAGGCCATGGTCGTCCTCGGAGAAGCCGAGCGCCGCGAGCACCTCTCGGACGCGGCTCTCGTAGCGGTAGCCATCCAGCCGCTCGAATGTGGTCTGGGCGCGGGCGTGCGCTGCGAGGACGCGCTCCAGGGCATCCGGGTCGGCGTACACCGACGGGTCCGCCATGTGTGCTTCCAGGCGCCGGAGCTCAGCCTCGATCTCGATCAAGCCCGAAGCGGCGCCGATCACGCTCTCCCACACCGACTGCGCAGGATCGAGGTCGGGCTGCTGTGCCAGGTAGCCGATCCGCGTTCCGCGTTGGCGCGAGATGATCCCGCTCTCCGGCGCGATCGTCCCCGCGATCAACTGCAACAGGGTGGATTTGCCGGCGCCGTTGGGGCCCACCAGGCCGATCTTGGCGCCAGCCTGGATCTCCCACGTGACGCCATCCAGGACGAGCTGGCTGCCGTAGCTATGGACGACGTGGTCGAGGTAGATCAGGGCCACTGGTGTTCCTCACGTGCTGCTGCGGCGTCAAATGGGCTCGCGGTGCGGGTGTACGGGCGGGCTCAGGGCGCCGGGTAGGGCATCTCGTTCAGGATCTCGAGCAGGGTCTTGGTCGCCTCCTCGACGAGCGCGCCGCACGAGCCCAGGCCCCCTTCGGCGTGCACGCGCTCGCGCACGGGCGCACACCTGGCATCCCCATAGCGCGCGACAAAGCGGGCCCAGTACAGCGTGGCGACGTTCATTGCCGGGTGGTCGTCGCCGGACAGGTTGCTGCGCCCGAGCAGCGCGCTGGTGACGATCACGCCCCCGGAGAGCGCGCCGCACAGCTCTTGGTGCGTGCCGCCCAGGCCCCCTGAGAAGCCGGTCCCGATGCGGCGACAGACGTCAGGAAACGGATCGAGCACGTGCTCGCCCACGGCGAGCAGTATGGCTTCCGATCAATGGTGCCCACGCTCGAGCAGGGCGCGGGCTGCAGCCGCAACGCGGTCGATGTCTGCCGACTCGATGTGCATGGTCTTCCTCCTCGATGTGGCGCCGCAGCTTGGCGGCGGCGCAGCGGGTCAAGCGCGATCTAGGGCGATCGAGGTACGCGTGGCTGCGCGCCACACGCTCCTCACAGCACCTGCGGCGCCTCGCGGGGCGAGATGCCGTCGGGGTCGTTGGCGAGCGCCCCGGCGGGCGCCGGGACGTGCCCGCGCAGCAGCGGGTCGTCGGTCTCGCGCATCCAGCGCTCCAACCGGGCGCGCATGTCGCGCAGCACGGCAGCTGCCTCTGGCGCGGCGGCGAGGTTGCAGGTCTCGTTAGGGTCAAAGACCAGGTCATACAGCTGTTCCGAGGCTGGGGCGCGCTGCTGCCAACCGGCGCGCATCCACACGTCCTTGCTCGGGCTGTCGTCGCAGTTGGGGAGCACGGGGCTGCTCCGGTCGACGAAGCGGCGGATGTACTTGTGGCGCAGGGTGCGTACCGCGCGCATCGGTTCGTACGCGGCGTGGTAGGTGACCTCGGCGTAGATCTCGTCGTGGATCTGGTCGACTGCACCCTCTACCAGGGGGAGAAGCGACGCCCCCTGGAGCCACGAGGGGCGCTCGACGCCGATCAGGTCGCAGATCGTGGGGTAGAGGTCGATGTGAGAGACCATGGCATCGCAGACCTTTCCGCCCTCGAACCCGCCAGGCCCACGGACGATCAGCATGACGCCGATCCCGTGGTCGGTCAGGTTGCACTTGAGCCCGGGGAAGGCGATCCCGTGGTCGGTGGTGCAGATCACCAGCGTGTTCTCGCCCAAGCCCGCGGCATCCAGCGCCTTGAGCACCATGCCGACGCCGCGGTCGTACGTCCGCGCGCTCGTCTTGAACTGCGCCATGTCGCGGCGCGTCTCGGGGGTGTCGGGAAGGGGATGCGGGGGCAGGCAGTAGCGCGGGTCGTCGTCCGGCCCAGCCTCGGGGAACACGCGATGCGTTTCGCTAAAGCCTACGGACAGGAAGAAGGGCTGCTCCGGGCGATCGGCGAGGAACTGGGCGGCAGCGGGGGCGACGTGGGCAACGCGATCGCTCTCGAGCGGGACGATCTCGTCGTAGCCGATCAGGGCGGCATCGCTGGCGATGTGCTGTACGCCGATCAGGGTGGAGCGATAGCCAACGTGACGCAGCATGTGGACGATGTGCTGGCGGTAGTCGTGCAGCGAGAAGCCACGGTGAGCGAGCCCCGTCATGCCGCTGCTGTGCGGCGATTGACCGGTCAGGAGCGCCGCCCGGCTGGGCGAGCAGGTCGGAGCGGCGCAGTAGTTCTGGCGGAACAGGACTCCCTCCTCTGCAAGCTGCTGCATGTGGGGTGTGGGCACGCCGTGCCCGTAGGGCTGGATGTAGCGACCTGTGTCGTGTGAGTGAATGTACAAGATGTTGGGACGTGGCATGGGTCCGTCTCCTCGTATGCTGGCGGGCTTGGTGTGGGGCAATTATACCACGCTTTCCAGGCAGCGAAAACGGCGAGCGAAAGGCACGTTTCTTTTGCCCTCACGTCAGGAGTGTGGTAGAATGTCGATTCAGCCTAGCAAGGGGGTGCGTACTATGAGCAAATGGACGAGTGCGGAGATCCGGTCGCGCTACCTATCGTTCTTTGAGGAGCGCGGACATACGGTCGTGCCCAGCGCGCCGCTGATCCCGATCGACGATCCGACGCTGCTGTTCACCAACGCCGGCATGAACCAGTTCAAGGACGTGTTCCTCGGGTTGTCCAGGAGACCGTACAAGCGCGCCGTGGACACGCAAAAGATCATGCGCGTATCGGGCAAGCACAATGACCTGGAAGAAGTGGGTCACGACGGGATCCACCACACCTTCTTTGAGATGCTCGGCAACTGGTCGTTCGGCGACTATTACAAGCGGGAGGCGGTCCGCTGGGCGTGGGAGCTGTTGACCGAGGTGTGGGGTCTGCCCAAGGAGCGGTTGTACGCGACCGTGCTCGAGGACGACGTCGGCGACCTGGGCCTCGATCAGGAAGCTGTGGAATGCTGGCAAAGCGAGACGGACATCGATCCCGCGCACATCGTGCCTTTCGGTCGGTCAGAGAACTTTTGGGAGATGGGCGACACGGGACCGTGTGGACCGTGCAGCGAGATCAGCATCGATCGCGGGCCTGCCTTCTGCGACAAGCAGGACGTGCCGGGTCACGTCTGCCAGGTCAACGGCGACTGCGATCGGATTGTCGAGTTCTGGAACCTGGTGTTCATCCAGTACAACCACCTACCGGACGGCACGTTCGCGCCACTGCCCGAGAAGCACGTGGATACGGGGATGGGCTTTGAGCGTATGGTCGCCATCCTGCAGGGCGTGGCGTCCAACTATGAGACCGACCTGTTCACGCCGATCATGGACCGCATACAGGCCTTGCGGGGTCACAACGACGCGCAGCGACAGGAGCACGAGGTGGCGTACCGCGTGATCGCGGACCACGGGCGGGCGATCACGTTCCTGATCGGCGATGGGGTGATGCCGGGCAACGAGGGGCGCGAGTACGTGCTGCGCATGATCTTGCGCCGCGCCGCGCGGTTCGGGCGCGCGCTGGGTTTCACGGAACCCTTTCTCGGCGAGGTCGCCAAGGCGGTGCTCGAGATCATGTGCGGGCACTTTCGGGAGCTGTGGGCGCGCGAAGGCTTTATCCTGAACACGATCGCGGAGGAGGAGGAACGTTTCCTGCGCACGCTCGACCGGGGCTTGGCGCGCATGGACGAGATCGTCGCCGCCGCCAAGAGCAGGGGAGAGCGCACGATCGCGGGCCAAGAGGCGTTCGTGCTCTGGACGCAGGACGGCTTTCCCTATGACCTGACGCGAGACATCGCCGAGGAGAATGGCCTGAGCGTGGATCGGGAGGGTTTTGAGGCTGCGATGGCGGCGCACCGCGCGATCAGCGGTAAGGGCGCGATCGGCGAGATCGACGTGGACGCCCTGAGCGTGTACGGCAAGCTGCTGGAGAGCTTGCAGGCGGCGGGCAAGCTGCCTCCAGAGGGCGTCGCCCACCAGTACGCCGAGTACCTGGCGCTGGATAGCACGGCGGTCGCCTTGCTCAAGTTGGACGACGAGGGGAAGCAGCCCGAACAGGTCAAGCGGGTGCGCGCCGGGGATCGCGTGGAGGTCGTGCTCGTCGAGACGCCGTTCTATGTGGAGAGCGGCGGGCAGGTCTCCGACACCGGCGTGATCACGGCGTGGGTGGACGAAGAGGGGGAAGAGGCCCCGGCGTGGGTGATCGAGGTCGAGGAGGTGCGCCGTCCCGTGGCTGGGTTGATCGTACACGCCGGCACGGTCGAGTCGGGGAGCCCGCACGCAGGAGAGCGCGTGTGGGCGGTCGTGGACGGCGACCGGCGGATGGACATTGCGCGCAACCACACAGCAACGCACCTGCTGCACAGCGAGCTGCGCTACGTCCTGGGAGAGCACGTCCAGCAGGCAGGCTCTATGGTTGCGCCCGATCGACTGCGCTTTGACTTTTCACATGGCGGCATGCTGACCCAAGACCAGCTGTACGAGGTCGAGAGCTTGGTCAACGCCGCGATCTTGGCGGACTATCCTGTCGAGGTCTACTCGGAGCGTTACGCGGACGCGGTGTCCGAAGGGGCGATGGCGCTGTTTGGCGAAAAGTACGGCGACACCGTGCGCGTGATCAAGGTTGGCTACCAGGACGACCCCTTCAGCCAGGAGTTGTGCGGCGGCACACACGTCTCGCATACGAGCCAGATCGGGCCCTTCCGGATCCTGTCGGAGAGCAGCGTCGCCGCTGGCGTACGGCGGATCGAGGCGGTGACCGGCACGGCGGCACAGGAACTGGTGCAGGACCGTCTGAATGCCATGGACGAGGCGGCGGCGTACCTGGGCTGCTCTCCAGAGGATGTCGCTCGCCGCGTGCTGTCGGCGCTCGATGAGCAGCAGCGCCTGCGCAAAGAGATCGAGTCGCTGCGGCGCGAGTTGGCAAAGCAGCAGTTCACGACGCTCCTGGCGGAGGCGCAGGACGTGGGAGGGGTCTCTGTGCTGGCAGCCCGCGTCGACGCGCCGAACGTAGAGACGCTGCGCGAGATGTGCGATTGGTTTCGCGAGCGCGTGGGCTCTGGCGTGGTCGTGCTCGGGGCGGTGATCGAGGGCAAGCCGTCGATCGTGTCCGCAGTGACGCAGGATCTGACCACGCGCGGCGTGCACGCCGGCACGTTGGTCAGGGCGGTGGCGCAGGCTGTGGGCGGCGGCGGGGGGGGTAGGCCCACGATGGCGCAGGCGGGCGGACGGGATGCGAGCCAATTGCCTGCTGCACTGGCCCTGGTCCCGGAGCTCGTCCGAGAGTCGCTGAGTCACTGATGCACGTCCAGTGGTGGAAGCGGAGACCTCGTCTACACCAAGCCGGGCACTACAGCGTGCTCGACCTGGGCGCCTCTGCGGTGAAGGCCCTGGTAGTAGAGCGGCAGGGGGCGCAGGCGGCGATCGTCGGTCGTGGGCAGGCAGAGTGTGGCCCCGGGATGCGGCGGGACGGGTCGATCGGCGATCCCGCGGCTCTGCGAATGGCGTGCGAGCGGGCCCTGACGGCAGCTGAAGATGGGACAGAGGCGGTCGCAGGGGGCAAGGTCGTGCCCGACACGGTGCTGGTTGGCATACCGCCGGCGTGGCTCAAGACCGCGTCGGCGACGATGGCTGTGCGCCGACCACGCCTGGAGGAGCCGCTGACCGCTGAAGAGTGTGCCGCCGTGCTGGCCGGGGCTGGTGAGCGGGCGGTGCGGCTGCTGCCGCACGATGCGATCGGCGGTCGCGTAGAGCTTGTCGATGCGACCGTGTCGGACATCCGCCTGAACGGGAACCGCGTCACGGACCCGGTGGGCTTTCGGGGCCATGCCCTAGAGGTTACGGCGACGGTGTTCGCAGCCCCGGCGGCGCCGCTCGCGTCGCTGCGCGGGATCATGGACGCACTCAAGCTCGATCCCCCCCTCCTCGTCCCGGCGCCCCTGGCGCTGTGTGCCGCGTTCGCGGGGGACGGGCTGCTGATCGAGGTTGGTGCACGGACGACGAGCCTGGCGCTGCTGCGCGTCGGTAGGCCACTTGCGCTGGGCAGCGTCCAGGCGGGCGGGGCGCTGCTGTCGGAGGCGCTGGCGACGACCTTTGATCTCGCTCCCCCGCGTGCGGAGCAGGTGCTCCGTGCGTATGCCGCGGGGCGGCTGCGTACGGACCAAGCCGAGGCGGTGCACAAGGCACTTGGGACGCCGTTGACAGGCTGGTTCTCGTCGGTGATCGAGGTGCTGCGGTCGTGGGATGTCCCGCCCAGAGATTGGCTTCCCGAGATCTACCTCTG
The DNA here is from genome assembly GCA_016929775.1 of Anaerolineae bacterium. The sequence goes on along the minus strand of JAFGIE010000174.1, from coordinate 17,412 downwards.
TGGAGGCGGGAGCGCCCTGGGGGACCTGCAACGATTGGTGGCATCTGCGCGCTGGCTCGACCTACTGCCGCTGCCGCGTATCCCGACGGTGCGTGCCTGGGACGGCTCGAACCTGGGTCAGGTTGTGGATCGGACCGCCCAGCGATGGTCGCCAGGGGGCGTGGCGTCGGTTTCGTTGGCGGCGTGGCCCCTTCACGAGCGAGGACCGAGCACGTTCGATGGCGTGCTGCGTTCGAGCGTGCCGATCGGGACAGAGTTGTGATGGAACAGATCATCTATCTCGAAGTAGACGACGACATCCTAGTGGTTCGCGATCGGATGCGGCGCGCCCAGTCGCGCAGCGTGTTGCTGGTCGTCCCAGCGGGCTGCAAGGCGTTCGAGCGTGCGCTGGACCTGCGCCTGCTGCGCAGACAGGCGGCGGCGCTGGGCCAGAGCATCGCGCTCGTGTCAGGCAGCGCCGGGCTGACGGACCTGGCGTCAGAGGAAGGGATCGTGGTCCTTCCCTCGCTTGCGATCGGACGGCGGTTGGCGCGGCGGCGCGCGCGTTGGCGTACGGTGGACAAGCCAGGCTTCGAGGGCCTGGTCGCCCGGTTGACGCAGCGTGCGCACCGTTGGTGGTACTGGGTCGTTGGCCCGATCGTCGTGACGCTGGTGCTGGCTGTGCTGGCTTGGAGCGCAGTGATGATCGTGCCCAGCGCGACGGTGCGCGTGACGCAGGCGCGCGAGCCGATCGGCGTCTCCGTGTGGGTCGAAGCCAGCATGGGCGTCCGGGCGGTCGCCTGGGACCAGATGGTCATGCCTGCGCGGGTGGTGCAGGTCGAAGTCGTCGATCGGGGCGAGATCGCGACGACTGGGATCGCGAACGTTCCCGCAGAAAAGGCGACGGGAAGCGTGCTCTTTGTGAACGCGACTGCTCGCGAGATGCGGATCCCGGTCGATACCATCGTCTCCACCTCCGCAGGGACGCCGGTGCGGTTCCGGACGACGGAGCTGGCGGTCGTCGCCGCACGCGGGCGCGTGCGGGTACCGATCGAGGCTCTCGAGGGGGGACCGGGCGGCAACGTGCCCGCCAACCGGATCAATCGCGTGGAGGGTGGGCTGGCGGCGAGCCTCAAGGTGACGAACGAGTCGGGCACCTATGGCGGCACATCAGACCAGGTGCACCGGGTCACACATGGCGACAAGCAGACGCTCACCGACCTGCTGACCGAGCAGTTGGTCCGCAAGGCGCATGCCGAGATCAGCGCGCTGCTGGAAGGCGAGTTCCTGCCGATCGAGACTATGCAGGTCAACCCGTACTCGATCCGGACCAACTTTGACCGCCACGTGGACGAGCAGTCGGATACCCTTGCGCTCGAGATGCGCGGCGTGGTGTGGGGACTGGCACTGTCGGAAGAGTTGGCCAAAGAGATCACCTACCGGGCCCTAACCCGGCAGGTGCGGAGTGGATTCCATCTCCTGCCGGACACGGTCCAGATCTCGCTGGGTGGTCTGTGGGAGGTCGAACCGGATACCGGCAACGTTCGGTTCACGATGGACGGCGTCGCGCTGATGGAGGCCGATCTGGACATCCCCCTGATCCAGGAAGCGATACGCGGCAAGCCGATCGAGGCGGCGGCAGCGTACCTGCGCGATACGCTGCCAGCAGAGAGCGAGCCCGCGCTCCTGGTCAAGCCGACGTGGATGAAACGCGTGCCCTGGATGCCGTTCCGGATCGCAGTGGTCAAAGAGGACGCGGAGAAGACCGCTCTTGTACTGCCTGGCTCTTGACATCGGCGAGAAACGCACAGGCGTCGCGATCGGCGAGGTGTTGGCGCGTCCCCTCGCGACGCTGCGCCGCCGCTCCAAGGTGCAGGATTTCGAGGCGATTGGTCAGCTGGTGCGCCAGCACGGCGTCGACACGGTCGTGGTTGGCCTGCCGCTGAACATGGACGGGAGCCAGGGCTTCCAGGCGCAAAAGGTGGCGCGGTATGCCGCGCTGCTCGAGCAGGCGCTGGACGAGATGGGTCTGTCCGTCCAGGTGGTGCTGTGGGATGAACGCTTGTCCACCGATGCCGCGCAACGGGCGCTGGCGGAGATAGGGAGCGGCGCCGCGGTCCGGGGGCGCGTCGACCAGGTGGCGGCAGCCCTGATCCTCCAGAGCTACCTCGACCGGATGAGAGACACGGAGAGCTAGCCATGGGACTTTCCAGCCAGGTACGCAACGTGGGTCGGTTCCTGGTGCTGATGGTTGCGGTGCTCGCGGTACTGCTAGTGGGCAGCGCGACGGTGCTGTATTTCCGGAGCCAGTACACGCCATCCCCGCCGCCGCCAGAGGGCCGACCCGGGATCTCGTTCGAGTCGCCCGATGACCTGTACTTTAGCCTGCTGCTGCGGTGGCGTTACCGGGACGTGATCGCTCCGGTGGGGACGGACGACAGCCCGGTCAGTTTTGTCGTCGAGCCAGGGGAAACCGCGGGCGGGATCGCCGCACGCCTCGAAGAAGAGGGGCTGGTGGGCGATGCCAACCTGTTCAAGACGTACGTGCGGTTCCACGATCTGGATGCCAACCTGGAGGCAGGAGAGCACATTCTGCGCCGCACGATGACGATGGAAGAAGTCGCACACGAGCTGCTGTTCGCACAGCTGCGCGAGACGCAGATCACGATCGTGCCCGGCTGGCGGATCGAAGAGATCGCAGAGATGCTGGCTTCAGAGACGACGATCAATCCGGACGAGTTTCTGCTCGTTGCACGGACGGGCACGTTCAACTATGCCTTTCTCGGGGACCGGCCTGCGGGTAGTTCGCTCGAGGGATACCTGGTCGCCGACACGTACCGCATCAACGTCGACGCGGATGCCACGGCGCTGATCGAGCGTCTGCTGGAGACGTTCGACCAGCGGGTCTCGCTCGAGATGCGGCGTGACGCCGCCGCCAGGGGCATGTCGATCCACGAGCTGGTGACGTTGGCGTCGATCGTGGAGCGCGAGGCGCTGCTGGACGAGGAACGGCCGATCGTCGCAAGCGTGTATCTGAACCGGCTCGAGGAGCGGCTGCCGGAGGCCGACGGCTACCTGCGAGCGGACCCGACCTACCAGTACGCGCGCGGCTACGACCCGGCGAGCGACAGGTGGTGGGCTGGGTTCGGGGTCGAGGACGTGACGCGGCTCGACGATCCGTACAACACGTTCCTGTACAAGGGGCTTCCGCCCGGGCCGATCTGCAGCCCGAGCCTCTCCTCGCTCAAGGCGGTCGTGTACCCGGCAGAGACTGACTATTTGTACTTCTATGCCAAGCAGGATGGCTCGGGTGCGCACGCCTTTGCCGAGACCTACGAAGAGCACCTGGCGAACCAGGCCCTGTATGGCGGGGGAGGGGAATAGCGTACACAGCGGGCGGTGCACGCCACGAGCGCGCGCCGCCCGCTGTGTTACGCTAGGCGCGGCGGGGGATGGCGAGAGAGGGCTACTCGTGCGCCGCGATCTGGCGGCGGATGGCGCGCCCTAGGCGCGCGATGCCTTCGCGGATCTGCGGCGGCCCCATGCAGGAAAAGTTCAAGCGCATCGAGTGTCGCCCCCCACCGTCTGGGTAAAAGACATAGCCCGGCACAAACGCAACCTGCTCTTCCAACGCGATGTGGAAGAGCGGTTCCACGTCGACCGACTCTGGCAGGCGCACCCAGAGGAACAGCCCTCCTTGCGGACGCGCCCAGCTCGCGCCCTCTGGAAAGTGCTCGGCAATCGCCTCGAGCATCACGTCGCGCCGCAGGCGGTACTCGGCCCGGATCTTGCGGACGTGGCTGCGGATCAGGCCTCGTTCGCAGATGTCATAGGCCACATATTGGGTGAAGGTGCTGGTGTGTAGGTCTGTGCCCTGCTTGGCCTGGCTGAGCCGACCGATGATCTCGCTGGGACCGCTGATCCAGCCGAGGCGAAGGCCGGGTGCCAGCGTCTTGGAGAAGGTCGAGAGATAGATCACGTTCTCCTTGTGCAGGCTGACGATGGGCGGGATGTCCTCTCCCTCGAAGCGGAGCTCGCCATATGGGTCGTCCTCGATGATGAAGGCGTTGTGCTTGGCGGCGAGGCGCACGAGCCGTTCGCGCCGATCGAGCGGCATCGTGGTCCCGGCAGGGTTGTGAAAGTTGGGCAGGACATAGATGAACTTGACCTTGGTCTCCTGCAGGATCTGCTCCGCGATGTCGACCTGCATGCCCTGGTCGTCGAGAGGCACGGTGACAAAGTTCGGCCCATAGACGCCCCACGCCTGGATTGCGCCCAGGTACGTAGGGCGCTCGGTCATGATGTTGTCCCCCGGATTGATAAAGACGCGCCCGATCAGGTCCAGCGCCTGCTGCGATCCATTCGTGATCAGGATGTTCTCCGCCTGGCTGGGCACGCCGTATTTCTGGCCCTGTGCGGCGAGGTACTCGAGAAGACCGCTGACGCCTTGAGTCGGCCCGTATTGCAGGGCGCGGTCTGGGACCTCGGTGAGCACGAACTCGCATGCCTCGCGCAGGTCGCGCACGGGAAACATCTCGGGGGCAGGCAGACCACCAGCAAAAGAGATCATGCCGGGGCGCTGGGTGAGCTGGAGCAGCTCGCGGATGATCGAGCTCCGCATGCGGGTGGTACGCTCGGCAAACGCGGCGCCCCAGTTGGTCGTACACTGACCATCAAACTCGGACATGCCAAAAACCTCCTTGTTCTTGAGCAGTTCTTTGTCCAGAGTCTCAGTCGATCTGCACAACTCCGTCGAGACGGACAAGCTGGATCCAGGTCGCCCCCGGTCGAAGGGGAAGTGGATTCCCCGACGTATCCAGGAACAAGAGCCGGTCCCCGGCGCCCTGAGCGTCCTCTCGCACCCACCTGAGGTCATAGACCTGTCCATCGCGGAGCAGCTTGCCGGAGCCCTGTCCCCAGAGCTGGATGATGATCGAGTAGTAGATGTTGTTGGGGTCGTGGGTGTCGGCGGCGATATCGCTGTTGACGTGGTTGGCATACAGGAGGACAACGTTGGAGGGCGCGATCTGTCGCCCGGTGAGCGCGTCGATCGTCGGCGCGCCGAGGTCGGAGCGCTTGTACGTGGCTGTGCCGGGGTCGTAGCGGTACTCGGTAACGGACCACGATGGCTTGTACACGATCTTGAGGTGGGTCGCACTGGCGCCGCCAGGTGGCGCGGCGTCGGCAAAGGCCCACATCCCCGCAAAGTCAGGGCCCTGGTTGATGCCGCGCTGCGCAGAGAGGCCCCATAGGCTCGCGGTGTCGGTGTAGAGGGTCAGTTCGTAGCGGCGCCCGGGCTTTGGCACGCGACGCATCGTGTTCCCGGCCCCCAAGAACGGCTCTTCAGGACAGATGATCCGCAGGTACCCGGCTGCCCAAGCCTTGCCCTCTGTGGCCCGGATCTTGACGGTTGGGTGCCCGCCTGAGGTGACGAGCGTGGACTTGAAGATGGACATCAGCTCGCCATCGACCAGGCGCACGCTGCGCACGGGCCCCAGCTCTGACGTCACATCGTTCCCCCAAAAGATCGCGGTGAAACGCGTGAGCCGCGCCTCGGCTTCGTGCTCGACGACCACGTCGGCAAGGCTGAGCCCAGATTGTGGGCGCGCCTCGATCGGAAAGTTGGGCACCTTGATCCCGAGCGGACGACGGTTGAGCCTGTAGGACGGAACAGGCAGCCCGGTCAGTCGATTGATCGTGGTTGGCCCGGTGTACGCCGGTGCAGGTGTCGCGGTGGCGGGAGCCAGGATCGACGCGGCAGGCGTGGTCGCTGCGCTCGGTTCGCGCCACTGCGCGGGGATGGACGGAGGCCCAGGCGGGAGGGGCCCGCTGATCTCGTCTCCGGGGAGCACCGCCTCGAGCACTGCCGTGATCGACAATGTGGCTTTGAGGGCCGAACCTGCCGTTCGATCCACAGCTGCGGGCGGGGTGGGCGACATGGTCGCCGTCGCGGTGGGCAGCGGCGTCGCAGTCGCGATCGCCGTGGCGGTGGACGTGGGCTGCTCTCGCATCGCTGCCAGTGGGGCAAGCGTCGCGGTTGCCGTCGGAGCTGTCGTCGGCGTCTTGGTTGGCGTCGGAGAGGGCGAAGGCGTGGCTCCGCATCCGGCGATGAATGGGCTTAGCGAGATGGCAAGGATCAGGATGACGAGCAGCGCCGATCGGTGGGGCAGGGATGGGCCAAGTCTCATGCAAACGCTCCTCTACGAAGTGGTTGGCAGGATACCTGAGATCGGGCGTTTTGTCAAGTCGGCGAGGCCGCGCCGGCGATCTGGCGCACGTAGAGAGGGATCTGATAGGTTTTGGGAGACACGGTGTGCTATACTTGCACCGTACGAGCCCCTTACAGAGTGGGGCTCTGCTTTTTTCGTACAGGGGGCTTGCTTGGCAAAGACATCTCGCATCTCTGGCTTCTACCGCCTCTCGCCTGAGGAGCGGGTCCGCCTCGTGACGGACTGGGCGGGTCTGTCCGCAGAGGAGCAGTTGCTGCTGCACGAGGGGGGACTCGACTGTGGTCTGGCGGACCGCATGGTCGAGAACGTGGTGGGAACACATGCCCTCCCGCTTGGCATCGCCACCAACTTTTCCGTAAACGGGCGAGATTATCTGGTCCCGATGGCGATCGAGGAGCCATCAGTCGTCGCCGGCGCGAGCTTTGCCGCGCGTCTTGCGCGTGCGGGGGGAGGCTTTACGGCACACAGCACGCCGTCGCACATGATCGCGCAGGTGCAGGTGCTGGACGTGGTCGATCCGTGGGCGGCGCGGTTCCGTTTGCTGTCGGCTCGAGAACGGCTGTTCAGCCAGGCCGATCAGGTGGACCGCGTGATCGTGGGCTTGGGGGGCGGGATGCGCGAGCTGGAGGTGGACGTACTCGCCGACACGCCAGCGGCGACGATGCTCGAAGTGCGGCTGATCTACGACTGCCTGGATGCCATGGGGGCGAATACGCTGAACACGATCGCTGAAGCGCTGGCGCCGTCGATCGCCGAGATCGCAGGCGGGCGGGTGAACCTGCGCATCATCTCGAACCTGGCAGACCGGCGCCTGGGACGGGCGCAGTGCGTGGTGCCGGCGTCGGCGCTCGCGCTGGACGCGTACCCGGGGGAGGTCGTCGTGGACCGCATCGTAGAGGCGTACGCCTTTGCGGCGTGTTCACCCTACCGGGCGGCTACGCATAACAAGGGGATCATGAACGGCGTCGACGCGGTGGTCGTGGCGACCGGCAACGACTGGCGCGCGATCGAGGCGGGGGCACACGCGTACGCCGCACGGACGGGACGATACACGTCGCTGTCGCGCTGGGAAAAGGACGCGCGCGGCGATCTGGTGGGCTCCCTCGAGATGCCGATGGCGATCGGGCTAGTGGGAGGGGCGACGCGTGTCCACCCGACGGCCAAACTGGCGGTCAAGATACTGGGCGTCGAGAGTGCGCGCGAGTTGAGCGACGTGATCGTGTCGGTGGGCCTGGCGCAGAACCTGGCGGCGCTGCGCGCGCTGGCGACGGAGGGCATCCAGCGAGGGCATATGGCGCTGCACGCGCGGCAGGTCGCGATCGCCGCGGGCGCCGTCGGCGGCGAGGTGGACGAGGTCGTGGGGCGCATGGTTGCGGAGCAGGCGATTCGGGTCGACCGCGCAGAAGCGATCCTGCGCGAGCTGCGCTAGATCGGAGTACGCCGTTGTCGGAGGAGCGCGGGGTGGGCGAGTGGCAGATGATGCGACCCGATCGAGCGGTCGGGATCGTTGGGTATGGGGCGTACGTGCCGCGCTTTCGCATCGCCGCGGCAGAGATCGGGCGCGTGTGGGGGGAAAGCGGGCCCTATCCGGTGGAGGAAAAGAGCGTACCTGGCCCAGACGAGGACACGGCGACGATGGCGATCGAGGCAGCGCGGAATGCGTTGGCGCGCTGTGGGGAGCTGGACCCGCGCGAGATCCGCGCCGTGTGGGTGGGAAGCGAGTCGCACCCCTACGCGGTCAAGCCAACGGGCACGGTGGTCGCTGAGGCATTGGGCGCCACCCCGGCGGCGATGGGCGCCGATCTCGAGTTCGCGTGCAAGGCGGGCAGCGAGGCGCTGCAGATGGCAGTAGCCCTGGTGGGCTCGGGCATGGCGCGCTATGCGCTCGCCGCCGGCGTGGACACAGCGCAGGGCAGGCCCGGCGACGCGCTCGAGTATACGGCAGCAGCGGGCGGCGCGGCATACATCATTGGGCCTGCCGAGGAGTCGTTAGCGTGCCTGGAAGCCTCGTTCTCGTTCATGAGCGATACGCCCGACTTTTGGCGTCGTCCATACCAGCACTTTCCGCGGCATGGCAGCCGGTTCACGGGTACGCCGGCGTACTTTCGGCACGTGGGCGCTGCAGGGCAGGCGATCATGGACGCGCTGGGGTACTCGGCGGCTGACGTGGCGCACGTGGTGCTGCACCAGCCGAACGCACGGTTTCCCATCCAGGCGGCGCGCGGACTGGGCTTCAGCGCCGAGCAGTACCAGACCGGGCTGCTCTCCCCCCGGATCGGGAACACGTACGCCGGAGCTGCCCTGGTGGGGCTCAGCGCCGTGCTCGACGTGGCGCAACCGGGCGACCGGATCCTGGTCGTGTCGTATGGCTCAGGCGCAGGAAGCGATGCGTTCGTGTGGCAGGCAACCGAGCAGTTGGTCGCTCGGCGAGAGCGGGCTCCCACGACAGAGGCCTACATCGCGCGCCGACAGCCGATCGACTATGGCCTTTACGTGCGCTATCGAAAAAAGCTGCACACGCATTGAGTCACGGAGTTGGCATGCGGGACGTGAGCATCATCGGCATCGGGCAGACGCCAGTGGACGAGCACTGGAACAAGTCGCTGCGCCACTTGGCTGCCGGCGCGGTCCTGGCGGCGATGCAGGATGCCGGGATCGAGCAAGTAGACGCGCTGTACGTGGGGAACATGCTGTCCGGCGCGATCGTGGGACAGGAGCACCTCGGGGCGTTGGTTGCCGACTTTGTGGGCCTGCGGGGGATCGAGGCGCTCAAGGTCGAGGCGGCGTGTGCGTCCGGAGCGGCGGCGATCCGGATGGGCTACGTCGCGATCGCCGGGGGGTTGGCGGACGTGGTGATCGCCGCCGGCGTGGAAAAGATGACGGATGAGACGGGCGAGGTGGTGACCAGCGGGTTGGCTATGGCAGCCGACGGCGACTATGAGCTGCCGCACGGGCTCTCGTTCGTGGCGATCAATGCGCTGTTGATGCGCCGGTACATGCACGTCTATGACCTGGAGCGCGGCGACTTTGCGCCATTTGCGATGATCGCCCACCAGAACGCGGAGGGCAACCCGAACGCGCGCTTTAACAGGCGGATCACGTCCAAGCAGTACATGGACGCGCCGATGATCTGTGACCCGATCGGGCTGATGGACTCATCGCCTGTAGCCGACGGCGCAGCTGCGGTGGTCCTGTGCGCCAGTGACCTGGTGCGCGCGCCCGAGCGAGCGATCCGCATCCGGGGCTCGGCTGTGGCGACGGACTGCCTCTCGCTCCACGATCGCCGGGACCCGCTTGCCTTGCACGCGGTGCAGGCGTCGGCGATGAAAGCCTACGCGCAGGCGGGGGTCGGACCCGACGCGATCGACTTTTTCGAGTACCACGATGCGTTCACGATCATGGCTGCGCTCTCGCTCGAGGGGAGCGGCTTTGCGGGGCCCGGCGAGGCGACGCGTCTCGCGCGAGAGGGCGCGCTCGCACTCGATGGACGGATCCCGGTGGCGACGATGGGCGGGTTGAAAGGACGCGGGCACCCGGTCGGTGCGACCGGCGTGTACCAGGCTGTCGAGGCAGTGCAGCAGCTGCGCGGGCTGTGTGGCCCGAACCAGCTGCCCAATGCGCGGTTGGGGATGATACAGAACATCGGCGGCGTCGGCGCGACCTCGATCACGCACATCTTGGAGAGACCAGGTTAGCACACAAGTGGGCGCCAGCGTGCGCCCGACAAGGAGAATAGCATGGGTGTCCCTCAGTTTTGGAGGTTGCATCAGCAGAACTACCGGCTCGTGGGCGAGGTGTGCACGCGGTGCGGGCACAAGATCTTTCCGCCGCGGGACGTGTGTCCCGAGTGTGCGCGACCGGCGTACGAACCGTACATCTTTAGCGGTCGCGGCGAGGTCTACTCGCACACGGTAGTGCGCTCGGCGCCGATGGGCTACGAAGAGTACGCCCCGTACGCAGTGGCCCTCGTCCGGCTGGAGGAGGGGCCGCTGGTCACTGCCCAGCTCACGGATGTGTCGCCTGACGAGGTCGAGATCGGGATGCCGGTCGAGATGGTGACACGCAAGCTCCGCGAGCACGGCGAGGACGGGACGATCGTGTACGGATACAAGTTCAGGCCGATCCTGCAGCAAGCTGCCGGCTGACGGGTCTCACAGGGCGCCAGCGGAGGGATAGGCGTCCAGCTGGCTGAACTCGTGCAGGCTTGGGGCTCGCACCGCGCGCCAGGGGTGTTGCGCGCGGTGCGAGCCTCGTTTGTCTTGCCCTCTTACAATCCTTGACATGGCCCGGGGATGGTGCTATAGTGCGCCCACTCCGCCCCTGCGCCGGCGCCGCGAACGGGCGGTGGGCGGAGGTGGTGTACGTCCGTGCTGCATTCCTCGAGCCGTGCCAGCCTTCCCGCTGGCGGGCGGGGGCGATCCGTGCTCTTTTGCTGCAGTCCAGACAATGACCTGTTCGCGCTGCTCGCGCGCCTGGGCGCTCCGCAGGCGCGCTACGACCACCTCGAGGATGCTGTGGCTGCGGCGCCCGAGGGCGCAGGCGTGCTCGCCCTTGCGGACGACTACCCGCGTCTCTCCCCTGGGCTGAGCGAAAGCACTGCGCAGCGGGTGGCAGCCAAGGGCCTACGGCTCTATGTCGAGTACCCGGCATCCGCGCCGGGCATCGTGCTCGGCCCGCCGCAACCCACGCAGTGGGAACGCCTGGTCGTCTCCTCGGGCTTTTTCGAACCGGAGCTGGCGCGCGGCGCCATCCTCGCCCAACACGGGTGCTGGTTCCTGCGGCTTGGTGTGTCTGCTGCGGCGCAGGAGGGACACGCTCTCTGGGCGCCGGAGGGAGGGGACTGTGACGCGCCGATGACCGGTCCGCGTGCCGTTGGGGACGAGGCGGAGGTCGCAGGCAGAGCTCCCGACGTCCTGCAGACCGGCACGCTGCCCTTGCTCGCCATTGCGCGCGTCGCCGGCTATGACCGTGCAGTGTACGGTCTGCCACCCGATGCACAACCGGTGCTCCTTGCGCTCCCGGGCTGCCCTGTCCTCCTAGCTGGGACCAGCCTGAGCCGGTTCGTCCGCGCGCGCTATGGCCCCCAGTTGGCGTGGCGCGTGATATGGGAGCGCCTGCTGACGTGGCTCGACCCTGGCGCGGAGCTCCCTGCGTTGGTATGGACGCCGACTGTTCGCGTGCAGGCTGGGCCTGAGGCGCCGTTCACGGCGCAAGACGAGCGGAGGGCGTTCGATCGCGCTCTAGGTTGGTTCCGCGAGCAGGTCGTGTACAGCATCGACTGGAAAAAGGGCGCGATCGAGGGCTTCGAGTCGGCGATCGATCACGAGGGACGGCAGAAGCGCCGCCCCTGGTCGCGGGGCGACTGTACCGCCGAGACGGGCATGGTCTTGGCCCATCACTGGTCCTTGACGAAAGACCCGGACAGCCGGCTCCTGGCAACGCAGATCCTGGACTATGTCTGGTCGGCGCCCGACTATCTCCAGGGCGACCCTGGCAGTCCCGCCTACGGTCTGAGCAATTGGTACGAGCGCGGGCCCGTGTTCTATGGGGATGACAACGCGCGCGTGGTGATCCCGACTCTGGTCTCTGGGCAATTGCTGGCGGACGACCGATGGGACGTGCACGCGCTGCGCTGCTTGTTGGCTAACTTGAGGACGACCGGGCGCCTCGGTTTTCGCAGGAACCGGATCGACCTGCGCGACCTCGTGGAGCAGGAGCGCGGCTGGGCGCTCTTTTACGACGAGGAGACCCTCTCGTACGCGCCACACTACCAGGCCTACCTATGGGCCGCTTACCTGCTGGCGTACGCGCTCACGGGGTTCGGCGGGTTCAGGGACCGGACGCTGACCGCAATCCGCATGACGATGGACATCTATCCTCGCTGGCGGTGGACCAACGGGCTGACGCAAGAGATGGCGCGTATGCTGCTCCCACTCGCTTTCCTAGTGCGGATCGAGGACACGGTCGAACACCGGGGCTGGTTGGCGCAGGTGAGTACGGACCTGCTCGCCCACATGCAGCCCTGCGGCGCGATCCGCGAAGCGCTGGGACCGGCAGAGAGCGGGCGGTATGGCCCTCCAGCGTCGAACGGGGCGTATGGCACGACCGAAGCGCCGCTGATCCAGGCGAACGGCGACCCGGCGTGCGACCTGCTGTACACGGCAAACTATGCGCTCGTGGGCCTGCATGAAGCCGCCGCCGCGACGGGCGAACGGCGTCTCCACGAGGCAGAGGGGCGGTTGGCTCGTTTCTTGGGTCGGATCCAGGTGCGATCCGAATCGCATCCCTACCTGGACGGGGCGTGGATGCGCAGCTTTGATTACGAGCGCTGGGAGTACTGGGGAAGCTCCGCCGACGCGGGGTGGGGCGCGTGGTGCGTCGAGTCGGGATGGACGAATACCTGGATCGCGTCTGTGCTGGCGATGCGCCAACGCGGGCAAAACCTGTTCGATCTGGCGACCGGTCGTGCGCTGCGCGTGGACGTCGGGGCACTCGTGTCCGAGATGCTGCCCGCGGTTGGCGGCGCGCTACCTGCGAGCTGAACCCCAGACCGGGCGGCGATCCGTATCAGGGCCCTGTCGCTCTGCGCGGGGCAGGGTGAGTCAGCGAGCGGCAAGAGGGAGCAGTGGAGCGGTGATGACGCGGCGGGAAAGGCTGATGGCGACGCTACGCGGCGAGCCGGTAGATCGCCCGGCAGTCAGCTTTTACGAGATCGGGGGGTGGAAGCTCGACCCGGAGGACCCCGACCCGTTCAACATTTACAACGCGCCGGACTGGGCGCCGCTCGTGCAGCTGGCAGAGGAAGAGACGGACCTGATCCGGATGATGGGCCCCCGGCGCACGCCGTCGCCAGGCAACTGCCGCGATGCCTTCTTGCGCACCGAGACCTACGTGCAGGGCGGGTCCCGCTACACCCGGCAGACGCTGACTGTCGCAGGAAGGACGATGACGGCGACCTCGCGCCGCGATCCAGCGGTGGCGACGAGCTGGGCGTTGGAGTACATGCTCAAGGACGTCGACGACGTGCGGGCCTACCTGCAGTTGCCCGATGCCTTCTTTGCCTACGAGTACAGCGTTGCGCATCTGCTCGCCGAGGAGGAGGAGCTGGGCGAGGCGGGGATCGTCATGGTAGACGTCGCCGACCCGATCTGCGCCGTCGCCCCGCTCTTTTCGTTGGCGGACTATACCGTCTTTGCGCTGACAGAGCCCCGCCTGTTTCACCAGCTGCTCGAGGTGCACGCCCGCCATCGGCACGCTATGGCCGAGCAGGTGTCCCAGCAGTTCCCCGGGCGCCTGTGGCGGGTTGTCGGTTCGGAATACGCCTCCGAGCCTTTCTTGCCAGCACGCCTGTACGACGAGTATGTCGTGCGTTACACCAAGCCGATGGTGGACGCGATCCACAGGCACGGAGGGTATGCACGGGTTCACTCGCACGGGCGGCTGCGCAACATCCTGCCGCACATCGTGGGGATGGGCGCCGATGGGCTGGATCCGGTCGAGCCGCCGCCGCAGGGGGATATGGCGTTGATCGACGTTCGCCGGACCTACGGCAAGCAGCTCGTGCTGTTTGGCAATATCGAAGCCTCCGAGCTGGAGATGCTGTCGCCGACGGCGTTCGAGGCGCGCGTGGCGCAAGCGCTGGCGGAGGGCACAGCGGGCGAGGGACGTGGGTTCGTGCTGATGCCCTCCGCATGTCCCTATGGGCGTCAGATCTCGCCCGACGTACTGGCGAACTATTGCGCCATGGTGCGCCTGGCAAAGGCGTGGCGCGGCGCGGCATAGCGACTGCACGAGGAGCAGCAAACATGACCACCAAGAGACCCGTTCGTGCGATCATTGTCGGCGCCGGGCACCGTGCCTTGACATACGCCTCGTATGCCAAGAGCCATCCGGACGAGCTCGAGATCGTAGGCGTCGCGGACCCGCGTGAACTGCGCCGCGCGCACGCTGCACAGATGTTCGGCCTGGCGCCAGCGCAGTGCTACGAGAGCGCAGAGGCCCTGGTCGCACAGCCCCGCTTTGCCGACGCGGCGATCAACGGGACAATGGATCACCAGCACGTGCCCACCTCGCTCCCGCTGCTGGCGGCGGGCTATGACATCCTGCTGGAGAAGCCCTTTGCCACGAACGAGCGCGAGATGTGGGATCTGGTGCGCGCAGCGCGCCGGTACGACCGCAAAGTCGTGATCTGCCACGTGCTTCGCTTCACGCCGTTCTATCGAGCGATCCGCCAGAAGGTGCTGGAGGGCACGATCGGCGAGATCCTGAACGTGCAGACGCTCGAGCACGTGTCGTACCACCACATGGCGGTCGCCTTTATCCGTGGCAAGTGGAGCCAGACCAGCTACTGCCAGTCGACGATGCTGATGTCCAAGTGCTGCCACGACTTGGACCTGATCGCGTGGATCAAGGGCGAGACCACGCCTACGTCGGTCGCCAGCTTTGGGAGCAACATGCAGTTCCGTCCCGAGAAGGCGCCGCCGGGCGCCGGCACTCGCTGCCTGGTGGACTGTCCGATCGAGGCGCAGTGCCTCTATTCGGCGCGCAAGCACTACATCGATCACCCGCGGCGATGGAGTTTCTATGTGTGGGAGAGCCTGGAACACATCGCAGAGCCGACGATCGAGGACAAGATCCGTTCTCTCGAGACGGACAATCCCTACGGGCGCTGTGTGTGGAAGTGCGACATGGACGTCGTCGACCACCAGTCGGTCGTGATCGAGTTCGCGGACGGTTCGACGGCGACGCACAACATGGTGGGCGGAGCATCCAGACCATCGCGGGCGATCCATCTGGTGGGCACCGAGGGCGAGATCCAGGGCGTGTTCGAGGACCAGCGCTTCGTGGTCCGGCACATCGACCCACGCCCTGGACACGAGTATGCGGAGGAAGTGGTCGACCTGGCGGTCGGCGGCGACATGCACGGCGCCTTTGGCGGGCACGGGGGTGGCGACATGCGGTTGGTGGCGGACTGGCTGCGCGTCATGCGGGGCGAGGAGCCCTCGATCTCGACCACCGCGCTGGACGACTCGGTCGCCGGGCACCTGATCGGCTTCTGCGCGGATCGGGCGATGCGGTCGCACAGCTGCGTGGACATCGTCTACGAGCAGATCGACTGACGGGTCGTCCCATACTCAGCGCGCTGTTCACAGCCCAACGATCGGGCGCAGGGTCTCGACCTCGCCCATATCGCGGACCATGATCAGCAGCAGCAAACCGCGCGGGTCGAGTGCGTCCACCAGGAGCCGCAGCTCGTCGGGCTCGAACGCCCCCCGGATCACCAACGCGCGCTGCGCCTGCTGGATGCGCTGGAAGTGCGGGATCATCTCGGCGAGGGGCGGTCCGCTCGCGTCGTTGTTGACCTCGAGGCAGCGGAGCTCCTCGATCTCGAGAAAGGCCTCCAGCAGGAACATCGAGGTCGAGTGGAGGTGCATGAAGGCGCTCGCAAAGTGGCGCGCCAGCATGCGGTCCACCGGCTGGACCAGCTCGCGGTAGAGCCGCGGCGTGTAGACGGCGGTCGCGTCCTCTTGCATGCGAATGATCGGTTCCGGAGACCAGAGGGCGTACTGGGCATCAAAGTAGCCTCCGTAGAAGAGCGGGACGCGCTGCCAGAGCGCCTCGGTAAAGTCGCGCAAGATCTCGCCCAGGCGCCACAGCAACTCCGCGCTCCTCCCGGGCTCATCGACGAGGTCGATGATGCTCTGGGTATGCCCGCGGAGCACGGCGTGCATGTCGGTCGGCCCGATCTCGGCCCCGTGGCTGACGGGGAAGCGACCGGCGGCGCGTGCGACGAGCGCGTCTGCAAGGGCCATGTAGGCGCGGTACCATGGATTGTGTGGGTCAAGGCGGGCCTGGAGCGCGTCTTCCCACGACAGGTTGCGCTCCTCGCCCATCACGTTCTGGGGTAGGACCCTGATCTTGCAGCCCAGGATGCCGGGCAGGAAGGGGACGGCAACCTGCATAGGCCCTGCACCGCGGATCAGGTCGTCGTCGATGGCGTCTCCTTCGGCGACCATGCGCACGTGGTCGTCGACGACGGCGCGCGGGTCGATCGCCTCGGGGGGCAGATAGCGGCGCGTGATCCACGCTTGGCTGGCAGCAAACTCGAGGAGCGGGAACCAGCCGATCAGGGAAAAGCCGACCATGGGCCGGCGCACGGGAGCGCGATCCCAGAACGCTCGATAGCGCCCGATCTTGGCGGGATGGTTGCCGAACGGCGCGTGTGGCATATGAACCGTCCTCCTCTATCGCGTCGTACCAGTCGAGAACGGCGTGCGCGGTTCCGACCGGCTCGCCCACAGCGCGGAGCAGTCCCTCACATCTCCTGCGTGGGGAGGCCTACACGCTCACAGATCGCGTTGTAGGCCCACATGTCCCACTCGGGCTTTACGCCGATCCCGGGCAGATCGCCATAGTTGGTGCAGATCAGCATGCCGCCAAAGGTATCCACCATGTAGCGCGCGCCTGCCTCGATCCGGGCGCGGTCCCCGGTGGGCAGGATCTGCTGGATGTCGACCGGGCTCCAGAGCGAGGCGCCGCGCTCACGGAAGAGGGCGGCGAGCTGCGGCATATCATAGAGCGCCGGTTGGTCGAACTGGAAGACGTCGACTCCTGCGTCGATCAGGTCCGGGACGATCGCCCAATTCTGACCGCAGGAATGCATCAGCACCTTCATCCCATAGTCGTGGGCGATGCCGAGCAGGCGGGTGTAGAGCTCCTTGAAGTACGCGCGGAACATGGCGGGGCTAAAGAGCAAACCGGTCTGGGTGCCCATGTCCT
Organism: Anaerolineae bacterium; assembly: GCA_016929775.1. The sequence continues at coordinate 424 of JAFGIE010000174.1, read as the reverse complement.
CGCCGATCATGATCCCGTCCGCTCCCGCCTGACCGGCAAGGTGGATCTTGGACTCGTACACGCTGGCGACGAGGTCGTGCAGCCGCACCACTTCCCGCGGATAGAGGGCCATGTCGGCAAAGTAGACCTCCATCTTGCGGAGATAGCGGGCATTGTCAAAGATCCACCCCCCGATGCGCGCCAGCCTGAACTTGCGCCGGGATTCCGGCGCGCTGAACAGGGCGTTCATCTGTGCCGCACAGTCTGGGTGGCTGTAGTCGGGGAGCTGCAGGTCGTCGAGCTGGCGCCAGTCCTCGATGGCGGGCTTGTGGATCTCGCCCTTGATCGAACCGTCGCGCATGCGCACCCAGATGTTGCCCCACTGATCGTCATAGTACTCGCGTGGGCCCTCGATCCAGCGCTTCTGCCGGTATCCCCTGGGCTT
>JAFGIE010000173.1 GCA_016929775.1 Anaerolineae bacterium | reverse complement strand
TTGAGGAACGCGGCGCCCGCGATCGAGTCCGTTCACCCGTATTAAACCACAGGTCGCGCGATCGCGCAAGCGCGCACTGATCGAGGGGGTAGTGCCGCTTGTGAAAGCCTCAAGCGCAGACGATTGCCAAAAGCAAGACTCCGTGCTAGACTAGATCCTTGTCTCACTCTGCGTCCAGGCGCCTCCGCCGCACGGGCGGCGCCCATAGTAAGCCGTGATGGTGGACAGCTTGATGCGTGTCCTGATGGTATCCAAGGCTTGCGTGCACGGGATCTACCAGCGCAAGCTCGAAGAGATCGCCGCTCTAGGCGTCGAGCTCACCGTCGTCGTTCCGCCCGGGTGGCGGGACGAGCGGGGATGGCTGCCCCTGGAGCGCGCCCATACGGCGGGCTATCGCCTGCTGGTCTTGCCGATGGCGCTCAACGGCAGCTTTCACCTGCACGTCTACCCTCAGCTGCGCTGGGCGATCGCCGAGTCCCGCCCGCAGATCGTGCACATCGACGAAGAGCCGTACAACCTGGCGACGTGGCAGGCGATGCGCCTGGCGCTGCGTGCGGGCGCGCGCGCGTTGTTCTTTAGCTGGCAGAACATCGAGCGACGCTACCCACCCCCGTTCTCTTGGCTGGAGCGGTGGGCCTTCCGTCAGACCGACTATGCGATCGCCGGGAACCACGATGCGGTGCGAGTGCTGCGCGCCAAGGGATACCGTGGCCCTGTGCGCGTGATCCCGCAGTTTGGCGTCGACCCGGCGTTGTATGGCGGGGCCGAACCGGCGACGGACACGTTCGCGATCGGCTACGTGGGACGGTTGGTGCCCGAGAAGGGGATCGAGGACCTGCTGCGCGCCGCAGCGGGCCTGCCGGGGCGCTGGGTGCTGCGCATGCTGGGCAGCGGTCCGGATCGCGAGCGGCTGTCGAGGGTCAGCGATGCGCTGGGCATCGCCGATCGGGTGGTATTCGAGGGACAGATCGCGTCGTCAGCCGTGCCCGACTACCTGGCCCAACTGCAGGCGCTGGTGCTGCCCTCGCGCACGCAGCCCAACTGGCGGGAGCAGTTTGGCCGGGTGTTGATCGAGGCGATGGCGAGCGGCGTGCCCGTGATCGGGTCCGACTCGGGCGAGATCCCGAACGTGATCGGCGAGGCGGGGCTGGTCTATCCAGAGGGCGACGTCGACGCACTGCGTCACCATCTGCGCACGCTGGTCGAGAACGGAACGCTGTGGCGCGATCTGGCGCGGCGGGGTCGGCAGCGGGTGCAGGCGCACTATACCCAGGCGCAGGTCGCAGCCGATACCGTCGCCGTGTACCGGGAGCTGCTGCAGCGAGGAGGGCGCAGGTCAGACGACCGTGATCTGTGAGCCCTGCGGGGTCTTGTCCACCTCGATCCGGACGTTGAACGCGTTCTTGAGGTCCTCGATGTGCGTGATCGCCAGGATGCACGCAAAGTCGTCCTGGATGGCGTTGATCGCGTCGATCAGGCCATCACGCCCCTCGTTGTCCTGGGTGCCGAATCCTTCGTCGATCACGAGCGTCTGCAGTTGCGCGCCGGCGCGGTGCGCCAGGAGCTTGCTGAGCGCGATGCGGATCGCAAAGTTGATGCGGTACCGCTCTCCTCCCGAGTAGGTTTCGTAACTCCGTGTGCCCAGCTCGTCCGTGATGTGGATGTCGAGCGTCTCGATGGTGTCGCCGCGCTTGGTATCGCGCTGCGTCTCAAAGCGGACGTGCATTCGTCCCCGCGACATGCGCGTCAAGAGCCGGTTGGATTCTTCTTCGATCTCGGGGATCGCGCTCTCGATCAGCATCGCCTGTACGCCGTTCTTGCCAAAGGCGCGCTGCAGCTCCTGGTAAATGCCCTGCTCTTCTCGCAGGGCGCGTTCTTGCTCGACCCGCTGGACCCGCTGCCGCTTGAGGTCGGCGCAGTGCTCGACCTTGTTGCGCGCGGCGCCGAGCCGCAGGCCCGCCTGTTGTTCGCGGTCGTGCGCGCTTTCGAGCACCTGGCGCGCAGCCAGCGCCTGGCGCTGTAGATCCGGGATCTGGCGCACGGTCTCCTCCAGGGCGAGCGCCTGCGCGCGCCCGGCGTCGAGCCGCGCTGCAGCCTGTTCCTGGCTCTGCGCCAGCTGCGAGATCGCCAGGCGGACGGTGTCGAGGCTCGATCGCGCCTCGCGCAGGGTCTGCATCTGGCCCTCGTAGGGGCGCAGGTCGTCCAGCCTGCCCTGTAGGCGACGGTGCGCCTGTGCATCGTAGCCGAGTTCGCCCAGATGGTGCTCGACCTCGTCGAGGGAAGCGCGCAGATCGAGCGCGAACTGCCCGTCGCGCAGCCGGGCTTCCACGCCCTCCAGTTCGGCGCGCGCCTGGGGCATGGCTTGCTCCGCCTGGCGCGCTTCCTCGAGCACGTGCGCCAGCGCCGCCTCCTTGCGCTGCCACCCCGCGCGCTGCTGCAGCGCGCGATCGATCTCGGCTATCGTGCCCTGGCAGCTCGCGATCCGCCGCCCGTGCTCGTTGATCTGCTCGTTGCGCTGCCGGTACGCGGCGCGTTCCTGGTCGAGCTGGGTCCGGAATGTGGACAGCAGATCCGCGCAGCTCTTTCCAGCGAGCGGCTGTCCGCACAGGGGACAACGCGCCCCCTCTGCACTGCCCTCCTCGCCGCCCGCAGCCAGGAGGTCGATCTTGTCCTTGAGCTGCGCGGCGTCCTCTTGGGCGCGCGCGTTGTCGGCTTGCAGGGCTGCCGTCGCCGCCGACAGCGCCTGGATCTCGGCTTGCAGGGCATCGCGCTCTGTGGCGCGCGCATCCAGGCGCAGCAGGGTCTGCCGGATCTCGTCCCACTCTGCTTCGTGCTCGAGCGCGCTGGCTGCAGCCTCGAGCTGGCGGACCCGTTCGGCGGCGGCGTAGCGTTCCTTGTCGATCGCGTGCCGGGCGGCGGCGATGCCCTGCTCGAGCTCGCTGCGCTGCTCTTTGAGGGAGGCCGATTCAGCCAGCTTTTTGTTCATCGCCTCGTTGGCGGCGATGGCGCGCTGGTAGTCGTCAAAGCCGCGCTCGATCGCGTCCGCGTCGGCGAGCGCCGATTCGAGCGCCTGCAGGCGCTCGCTATGCGTCGCCAGCTCGCGCAGGAGGCGCGCCTGCTCGGCTTCGGCATCGGCGATGCGGCGCTTCAAGTCCGCGAGCTGCTGCTGAGCCGACTCGGCTTCTTGGAGGGCGGTGCGGATCTGGTCATACTGCTGCTCGGTCTGCACGCGCTGGGCTTGCAGTTCAGCCAGCGCGACCTCTGCCGCCGCGACCTCGGCCCGGTACTCGTCTTCGCGCCCGATCTCACGGTCGATCTGCTCGATGGTCGCCCGCGTCTGGTCCGCGTGTGCCTTGCGCTCCTGCGCGGCGTCCTTGGCGCGCTGCTCGTACCGATCGTACACCTGGAGTCCGAGGATGTCCCCCAGCACCCGCTTGCGCTCGCTGGGCCGCTTGATCGTGAACTCGTCGGCGCGACCCTGCAGCAGGAATGCCGAGTTGATAAAGGTCTCATAGTCCATGCGCAAGAGCTCGTTGATCCGCTCCTGGGTTTGGGCGATCGTCGGCTCGGTCATGGGCCGGAACTGGTTCCGCTCGGGATCCCAGCCTTGCAGCTCGAGGCTGCTCTGTCCACGCCCCTTTCTGCTGCGCTTGCGGATCGCGCGATAGCGGATCGCGTCCTCCTCTGCCGCTCCCTTGCGCTGGACGAGCGTGAAGGCGAACTCGACCTCCATCTCAGTCTGCCCGAGGTGGATCAACTCGTCGTCGCGGCGCGCCCCCACGCGCGAATAGCCCCACAGCGCCCAGGTGATGGCATCCAGGATCGCGGATTTGCCGTTCCCGTTGTCCCCGGTCAGGCAGGCTAGGTCGATGCCGCGGAAGTCGAGCGTCTGCTCGCGGTAACACATAAAGTTGCGCATGTACAGTCGATAGGGGATCATCGGACCCTCACATTGGCGCGCGCGGATGGCGTGGTGCGCCCCCGGATCGGTCCCCGGCGCGATGGAACCGGCTATGCAGACTCGGGTTCCTCTGGGGGCGGGATCAGCGGGATCGAAAAGTGGAAGGTGCTGCCTTCGTCGAGTTTGCTCTCGACCCACACGCGGCCCGCGTGCCGGTCGGCGATCGACTTGACGATCGCCAATCCGAGCCCCGTGCCGGTAATGTGAGCCGTGTCGCGGCGCTTGATGCGGTAGAACTTTTCAAAGAGACGATGCTGGTCCTCGGGCGCGATCCCGATGCCGGTGTCGCGGACGGTGACGACGAGCGCATCGCCGTGATTGCGCAGCGAGACCTCGACGGCGCCCGGGCCCGGCGTGTACTTGATCGCGTTGTCGATGAGATTGTGGATCGCCTGGCGGATCAGGGTCGGATCGGCCATGGTCGCCGGCGTGTCGGACGGCAGGGAGGCAGTCAGCTCGACGTGCTGCTGTGCGGCGCGCATGCCGAGGTCATCGACCACTGCCTGTACTAGGCCCGGCAACCAGCAGCGCTCGATCTCGATCCCTACGCCCGCCTCGATCTTGCCGATGTCGAGCAGATCGTCGATCAGCGCGGTCATGTGCTCGATCCCGACGTGGATCTTGTCCACGAAGCCCTGCTGTCGCTCGTTCAGCTCCCCGACCATCGGGATCATGGACGTGTAGCCGCGCATGTAGGTCAGCGGCGATCGCAGGTCATGGGAGACGCTGTTGACAAAGTCAGACTTCATCTGGTCCAGTTCTACGAGGTACGTGATGTCGCGCAGGGTGACGACGCGCCCGCCCCCAGAGAGCGAAGAGACCGAGGCGGAGAACGTACGCCCGTCCGGGGCGACGATCTCGTCGGTCAGCGCAGCCCCTTCCTCCATCGGGCAGGCGAGGAGCTGGCGAAGCGGCTCGTCGGTGACCACCTCCCTGAAGGGCAGCCCCACCGCTTCCTCGGCGATGATCCCATAGGCGCCGAGCGCCGCCGGGTTTGAGAGCAGGATGTCGCCCTGCGCGTCGATGACGATCACGACGTCGTTGGTGCTGCTCAGGATGGCTTTTAGCCGACTGCGCTCGCCCTGCACGTCCTCGAACAGCTGTGCGTTGGCGGCGACCACCGCTGCCTGTCCAGCCAGGGTGTACAGGAACTGGAGATCGTGCTCGGCAAAGGTGCGCGGGTGTTGGTAGGCGACCCACATCACGCCGGTCACCACGTCTCGCAGGCGGAGCGGCAGTCCGATCGCTGCGCGCACACCCGATTGAATGAGTTCGACGGGCGGCGCACGCTTGCCGCGCGTCAGGTCCTCGATCTGCAGCTCCTGGTTGCGCTTGACGATCACGTCCAACGCCGGGTCGAGGCGCACCAGGGCCTCCTGCATTTCGGCAACGCCCTCGCCGATGATCTGCCTGGGCCTGCCGCGCTCGTTGATCAGGACGATGCGCGCCGCCTGTGCGCCCGTGGACCGGATCGCGCCCCGCAGGATCGGGCGCAGGCTGGGCGCCAGCTCCATGCTCGCCGATACCTCGCGGCTGATGTGGAGCAAGAGCGAGAGCTCGTCCATGCGCTCGCTGAGGCGCTGTCGCATCTGCTCGAAGGATCGGCCCAGCTGCCCGACCTCATCTTCTCCAGTGATGTGCACTGGCGCATCGAGGCGATTGGCGGCGATCTCGCTCGCCGCCTGGGAGAGCGCCGTCAAGGGGCGCGTCAGGTGATTGGTGTAGATCGGTACGGCGACCGAGACGACCACCCCGGCGACCACAAACAGGATCAGGAGCGGCAGGGAGATCTCGGTCGCCTGTGCGAGGATGTTCTCGTAGGGCCACGTGACGACGATGCGCCACGGCATCCCCTCGGTCGCCAGCACGTACACCAACTGGCGGGTCCCGTCGGAGCCGTTCAGATCCTCGTAGACGCGCGCCAGCGGGGTGGGCGGTTCGTGTTCGACGCTGGGCTCCAGGTTCGGCGCCCAGTCGTCGAGGATGCGCGCCGAATCGGGGTGGGCGACGATCTGGTTCTGGTCGTTGATCAGAAACCCTGTGCCCGGGCTGGCGCCTGCATCCCCTGGGGGCTGGAGGTCGCTGATCATGCTCTGCAGTTGATAGTTGGTCGCGATGTGGACGCGCCCGATCAGCGCCCCCTCCAGCTCTTGCGGCGCGAGCGCGTTGCGGACCGGCACCAGGAAGGAGATGATCGGCGTGCCATCGGCGTCCCGGTGCACCTGGCTGATCTGGGGCGAACCGTCGCGTAGGGTCAATTCGAGCAGCCTCTGCTCCGCGGCGGTAAGCTGGTGCTGCTTGTCGGGGGGCGGAAAGATGTTGCGCGGAATGCGTTCCGGGTCATCGCTGTCGATCAGGGCGATCTGGTTAAAGAAAGGCAGGGTCTGCATCCCGCGCTGCAGGCTGGCTTCTCGCTGATCATAGTCGGTGCTCTGCAGGTCATCGTCGAGGGCCAAGCCGTGCAGGAAGGGTTGGCCCGTCCACTGAAAGTAGGGCAGTTCGAGCGAGACGTTGCCGGTGACGTGCGCGATCTCGTCGATCGCTTGGGTGAGCGCCACGCGAATTGCCTGGCTCATCACCGCATACAGGACCACGATCACGACGATCGCCCAGGAGGGCAGGAACGCATACAGGAACCGCAGGCTGATGCTGCGCGCATAGGGTGGGGTCCGAGCAGGGTCTTGCACGGCGCGCAGATGGGGCCACAGCGCATAGACAGCCTGCAGGACAGCGCCCGCGATCAGCGCCTGGATCAGGTAGACGGGCAGGTTTGCCGCCGCGACGTCGATGCTCGCGCTGAACGTCGACATGACCGACATGTCCGGATCGCCGTGGGCAAAGTTGGAAAAGGCGGTCAAGAGCGTCATCGTCGCCCCTGCCCATGGCACGGCAAACAGGGGCTGGCGTGCCAACCAACCCAAGCGCCCGCGGTAGTCCTGGTACAGGAGAATGGAGGCGATGAGCCCGAACGTGCCGACCTCGAAAACGTGGAGGATGCGACCGTTCCCGTACGCGGCGCACATCCAGCCGACGATCATGCCGACCAACATCGCGGACCCGGCGCCAAGCTGCCTGGCAGCCAAGGCGATCGGGATGTAGGCCAAGAACAGGATCGGCTCGCGGCTCTGATCGAGGCCGATCGGCAGGCTGGGGGTCGTCCACTGGAGCTTGAGCGTGTTGGCACAGGCGACGGCGAGGATGGCCCACCCGATCAGGGAGAGCACGCGCTTGGCCCACGTGCCCGCGAATTCGCGCCGGAGATGGTAATAGTTGCGCGTGATGCGGACAAAGAGAACGAGGAACAGCAGGGCATAGAGCACCAGCAGAAACATGCCCAACTGGCGCTCAGGCCACTCGAAATATACCATTCCCCATTCGCCGAGCCAGTGGAATTTCATGCTTCGCTATTTAGCGATACTAGACATTCATCGCGTTCCATCTGGTATCCAGTATACACGCAAACAAACGGGTCGTCAAGGACTCTATCGTTGACAAAACGTCCATGTTCCGGTACAATCGCCGCCATTGCAGCGACGCGTAACCTGTTCTCCACTCCTGTGTTGTAAAAAGCGAGGTGTCTGCTGTGAGTCAGACTCCACCCGAGTGCGAGTTGGTGATCCGTGCGAAGGAAGACCCAGAGGCGTTTGGGCTGCTGTACGAACGGTACGTGGACAAGATCTATAACTATGTCTACTATCGCACGGGGAACCACCACGATGCCGAAGACCTGACGGCACGCACGTTCTACCAGGCGCTACGGCACGTGCATCGCTATGTCGATCGAGGGCTGCCCTTTTCGGCCTGGCTCTACCGGATCGCCCATAACCTGGTGGCGAACTGGCACCGGGACCGCAGCAGGCGCCAGATGATCGCCCTTGACGAGATCGCGTTGCTCTCGGGACGACCGCACCCAGAGGATTCGCTGCAGGTCGAGGACGATCAGCGACAGCTTCTGCGACTGATCCGGCACATGCCAGGGGACCGACAGCAGTTGCTCATCCTCAAGTTCGTGGAACAGATGAGCAACCGCGAGATCGCCCAGATCATGGGCCGGACAGAGGGTGCGATCAAGTCGCTCTACCACCGGACACTGCTGGCACTCCGGGATGCCTGGACGGAGGAGCAAACCTGACGCGCAGAAGGGGAGAACGAATGTCAGAGAGTAGGCTGGGGGACGCTGTGGAGAGTGTCCGAGGGCTCTTTGGTTCACGTGTACTGCCCAATGCGGGCTTTGTCCAGACGCTGCGGGAGGACATCCAATACGCGGCGTATCAGCGGACAGGGCAGGCTACAGTGCCCTTTGAGGACATGGTGGTCGAACTGCGCAAGCTGGTGCGCTTGTTGTACAAGACGCTGGTACCCGTGCAAGCGAGTGCGGCCTTTGTGCGCGCGTTGGGGCAGGAGCTCGACAGCAGCGCTCGCGAGTTCTGTGCGGCGCGCCAGGAGCGCGTGCGGTGGTTGATGCTCGGGGGTGTATTGGGCTCGCTCCTGTGGCTCCTCGGCGTGCTCGCCGCCCTGTTCCTGCGGCGGAGGAACGGGCGCGTACAGGCCAAGAAGCCCCTCGGCGCAGTCTAGGCGGCGAACAGACGGCGCGGCGCCCGCCTGTCTACACAGGCGGGCGCCGCGATTGCTTTCCCCCGTTGTCCTGGTTTCCCCCTACGCGCGGAGTGGCGTCTTTTTTGGGTGTCGAGTGCGCAGCGGGCGGTCGTTCAGACCACCTGGACCGGCGCTGGACAACTTGCCGGATCGTACAGCGGGCTCATCTCGCGCAGCTTTTGCACGATCGTCGGCAGGCGCTCGATCACCAAATCCACGTCTTCCTCGGTATTGGACTTGCCCAGCGAGAGGCGCAGGCTGCCGTGCGCGATCTCGACCGGAATCCCCATCGCCCTGAGCACGTGTGAGGGCTCGAGCGATGCCGAAGTACACGCCGAACCGCTGCTCGCGCACACGCCCAGCATGTCCAAGTTGAGCAGGATCCCCTCGCCCTCGATGAAATGGAACACGAAACTGGCGCTGTTGGGCAGGCGCTGCGTGGGATGCCCGGTCAACGCGCTGCCGGGGACACGGCTCAGGATGCCTTGGATCAGCCGGTCGCGGAGGGCGGTCAGGCGCGCGTTCTCGCGTTCTGCGTGGTCCTGCGCCAGCTTGAGCGCGGTCGCAGCGGCGACGATGTAGGGGATGTTCTCCGTACCAGCCCGGCGCCGGTTCTCGTGCGCGCCCCCGGTCTGCATGGACATGAGCGGTGTTCTGCGGCGCACGTAGAGAATGCCGACCCCCTTGGGGCCGTAGAACTTGTGCGCCGAGAGCGAAAGGAGGTCGACGCCCAGCCGGTCCACGTTCAGATCGAGCATGCCGCCCGCCTGGACGGCGTCGGTGTGCAGGGGCACGCCCTTTGCACGCGTGATCGCGCCGATCTCGGGCAGGGGCTGGATGGTGCCGACCTCGTTGTTGGCGTACATGACGCTGACCAGCGCGGTGTCCTCCCGGATGGCGCGCGCGACCTCGTCTGGGTCGACCATGCCGTGTCCATCGACCGGCAGGTAGGTGACCTCGAAGCCGAACTTGTCCGCCAGCTGTTCCATGGTGTGGCTGATCGCGTGGTGCTCGACTGACGACGTGATCAGGTGTCGCTTGCCCCGTTCGGCCTGGGCAAAGGCCACGCCGCGCAACGCCAGGTTGTCGCTCTCGGTGCCGCAACTGGTAAAGACCACCTCGCGCGGCGTGCAGCCCAGGATCTTGGCGACTGTCTCGTGCGCTTCGTCCAGGGCGTCGGACGCTTCTCGCCCCTTGTGGTGCAGGCTGGAGGCGTTGCCATAGTGCTCGGTGAAATAGGGCAGCATGCGTGCTACGACCGCCGGGTCGACCGGTGTGGTTGCCGCATGGTCCATATAGATCGTACGCCGTCCCTCACTCATGTACCCTCTCCATTCTCCGATCTGTCCGTAAAGACGCCGGTGCTCAAATAGCGTTCGCCGGTGTCCGGCATGATCACGACCACGGTGTGTCCGGGCCCCAGCCGCTGCGCGACATCTACCGCCGCACAGGCATTGGCGCCCGACGAAATCCCTACCGAAAGCCCTTCCTGCCGCGCCAAGCGGCGCGTCATCTCCCACGCATCCGCGCTGCGCACGGTCACGATCTCGTCGATCACCGTCCGGTCAAGCACCTTGGGCACGAACCCCGCGCCAGCGCCCGGGATCTTGTGCGCGCCCGGCGCGCCGCCCGAGAGCACGGGCGACTCGGCGGGTTCGATCGCGTAGACCTTGAGCGCCGGATAGTGGCCCTTGAGCACCTGTCCGGTGCCCGTGATCGTGCCGCCTGTGCCCACGCTGGCGACAAAGGCATCGATCGGCCCGGGGACCTGTGCCAAGATCTCGGGCGCCGTGGTCCGCCGGTGCGCTTCGGGGTTCGCCGGGTTCTCGAACTGGTTGGGCATCCAGTAGCCGTGGCGCTCCACCAGCTCGTGCGCTTTGGCGACGGCGTCGACCATCCCCTGCGCGCCGCTGACCAGCACCAGCTCGGCTCCATACGCGTGCATCAGCTGCTGGCGCTCGAGACTTGCCGACTCGGGCATGACCAGGATCACGTGATACCCCCTGGCGGCGCCGACCATTGCCAACCCGATGCCCGTATTGCCGCTGGTCGGCTCGACGATCGTCCCCCCGGGCGCCAAGACCCCTGCCCGCTCCGCCGCCTCGACCATCAAGAGCGCGATGCGGTCCTTGATGCTGCCCCCTGGGTTGTGGCGTTCCAGCTTGGCCCACACGGCAGCGTCCTGTGGCCCGACCACGCGCTGTAGGCGGACGACGGGCGTGTTGCCGATCAGGCCCGTCACCCAGTCTGCGCAGTGCTTGTCTGTAGATGGCATTCGCTTCGCTACCTCATCTGGACGCGGTCCTCGCGCGGGTCACAGGTCCGCTAGCCGCATCCCGTCCAGTGTATCGCTCACCTGATCGTGGATCGTCTTCCAAACCGTGCGCGCCCGGCACTCGTCTGTGCGCTCGCACAGATCGGTGCACGACTCGTCCAGGCAGCGCACCGGCAGGATCTCGCCCTCGAGCGCGCGCAGCACCTCGCCGACCGTGATCCGGTCGGGGGACCGCGCCAGCTCATATCCCCCCCTGGCGCCCCGCGTGCTGAATACCAGCCCAGCGTCGCGCAGCGCAGGCACGATCTGCTCCAGGTAATCGAGCGAGATCCCCTGCACCTCGGAGACTGTGCTCAGCGAGATGGGGCCCGCGCCATACTGCTTGGCCAATTCGGCCATCACGCGCAGCCCGTACTGCTCTCTGGCGGAAACTCTCACGTCAGTGCCCTCACGATCAATTCCGAGTAACTAGTCGGGATTTAGTATATCACAGATCGATCGGCGCGTCAAGGATCAATTTGATTTGACAGTTGCGCGGAGCGGTGGTATCATGAAACCGACTGGTCGGTATGTTTTGATGGGAGGATGCGTATGACGCAGCAGCGGGGGCAGCAGACACGGCAACGCCTCCTGGAGGAAGCGCAACTGTGCTTTGCCCGCCAGGGCTACGATCTGACCGGCGTCGCCGAGATCTGCGAGCACGCGGGCGTCAGCAAGGGCGCGTTCTACCACCACTTTGCCAGCAAGCAGGCGTTGTTCATGGATCTGCTGACGAGCTGGATGGACCGGCTGGACGCGCAGTTTGCGGCGATCCAGTCCGAGTCGCCGACCGTGTCGCTCGGCTTTCAGCGCATGGTGGACGCGATGGATGCCGTGTTTGCGCAGACGAGCGGGCAGTTCCCGCTTTTTCTCGAGTTCTTGGACCAGGCGCGGCGCGATCCCGCCGTCTGGGAAGCGACGATCGCGCCTTACCAGCGCTACCGCCGCTCGTTCGCGCTCATGATCGCCAAGGGCGTGCGCGAGGGATCGCTGCGCGAGCTCGACCCTGACCTAGCATCCGCGATGTTGGTTTCGTTGGCGGTTGGCGTGCTGTTGCAGAGCGCGCTCGATCCCGATGGCGTGGACTGGGTACGGGTCATCCGCATGGGGGTGGACCTGATAGAAGAGAAGCCCGAGTGAGGGTAGAGTGAGGACACTGTGAACGTACTGCTTACGGGAGCTTTGGGGAACGTCGGCGCGAGCGCGCTCGAAGAGCTGCTTGCTCAGGGACACAGGGTGCGGTGCTTTGACCTGCGCAACCGGCCCAACGTGCGTCGCGCGCGCAGGTTCTTTCGCAGGCTGCGAGACCTGCCGGGGAAGGCAGAGATGGCGTGGGGCGACCTACGCCGCCCCGAAGATCTGGCGCGGGCGGTACGCGACCAGGACGTGGTGGTCCATCTCGCCTTTATCATTCCCAAGCTGTCGGCGACCGGTGTCGAGTCCGAGTCGCGCCCCGACTGGGCGCGCGAGATCAATGTCGGCGGCACGCGCAACCTGATCCAGGCGATGCTGGGAGAGCCGCACCCGGGCAGCCTGCTCTTTGCCTCCTCGTATCACATCTATGGCCTGACCCAGGATCGCCGTCCGCCGCTGACCCTGTACGATGCGGTGCGTCCGATCGAGCACTATGCGCATCACAAGGTCGAGTGCGAGCGGTTGGTGCGCACGTCGGGTCTGCGCTGGGCGATCTTGCGCCTGGCGGCGACGCTTCCGCTCAGCATGAAGCTCGATCCAGCGATGTTTGACATCCCGCTCACGAACCGCATGGAGTTCGTACATACGCGTGACGTGGGCCTGGCGATCGCCAACGCGATCGGTCACCCTGACGTTTGGCGGCGCACGCTGCTGATCGGCGGCGGGCCCGCGTGCCAGTACACCTATCGCGAGATCGCCGAGGCGGTCCTGGAGGGGTTGGGCGTGGGCATGCTGCCCGAAGCGGCGTTCGGGGCGGTGCCCTTTCCCACGGATTGGCTGGATACGCGCCAGAGCCAGGCGCTGCTCCGCTACCAGCAGCGCGACCTGCGCGACTATGTGCAGGACATGCAGCGCGTCCTGGGGTTCAGGCGCCCATTGATCTGGCTCTGTCGGCCCTCGATCCGGCGTTGGCTGCTTTCCAAGTCCTCCTACTGGCGGCGGCGGCGCGGTGTGGTTCTTCCCATGCGACCCGGGGATGCGCGCGCGCCTGGCGCAGCCTGAGCCATCTCTCTGTCAAGAGCAACGGACCCGGTCCCTCGGAGGGACCGGGTCCGTTTTTGCGCCTTTGGCGGATTGTGGCCGATCGCGGTATACTAGGTGCGTTCTCTTGCCGCGACGTCAACACAGGGAGCAGGCACGAACATGAGCGTGTGGCGGGCAGTGATCCTGGGCGTGCTCCAGGGCGCAACCGAGTTTATCCCGGTCTCGAGTTCCGGGCACCTGACGCTGGTGCCTTGGCTGCTGGGTTGGCAGTTCGATCCGGTGCTCAAGAACGCGTTCGACGTCATCGCCCATTGGGGGACGCTGGTCGCCATCATCGGCGTGTTCTGGCGCGACCTGTGGGCGCTCACGCTCGGCGGGCTGCGCACGCTGCGCGGGCTGCGCGAGGGCGGGCTCAGGGGGCTCCTGCGCCGCATCGAGAGCGATCCCGAGGGCCGGATCGCGTGGCTGATCGTGATCGGGTCCGTGCCCGCTGCCGTGCTCGGGCTGCTCCTGGAGGACCTGTTCGAGGCGCTGTTTGGCGAACCGCTGATCGTCTCGATCCTGCTCCTGGTGACTGCGGGCCTGCTGTCCTACGCAGAGTGCCGTGGGGAAAGGGGGCGCGAGCTCGCGCGGCTCGACCTGCGCGACGCGTTGTGGATCGGGCTGGGCCAAGCATTGGCGACCGCGCCCGGCATCTCGCGCTCCGGGGCGACGATCGCCTCCGGGCTGCTGCGCGGCGTCCGGCGTGCGGCTGCGGCGCGGTTCAGTTTCCTGCTCAGCACGCCGGTGATCGTTGGCGCAGGCGTGTGGCAGCTCAAGGACCTGTTCGAGAGCGGCGCGTGGACGGCGCACCTCGCGCCCATGGCGGTCGGGTTCCTCGCCTCGGCGATCGTGGGCTATGCGTGCATCCGCTTCCTGCTGCGCTACTTGCGCCAGCATGGCCTGTATCCCTTTGCCCTCTACTGCGCCCTCGCCGGGACAGCGTGCCTGGCGGTCGCGCTCTTTCGCTAGGCGGCGCCGGTGAACGCGACCAGGCAGCGGCGCGGGCGCCCGGTGCGCCTGCCTGTCCAGGGAGCGTGGGCCCTATGTGTGGCTTGCCTGCTCTGGGCGGCCTCGTGCGCATCTCCTCCGCCCTCCCCACAGGCGTCGCCGGTCGCGCCGGTCACCGTCTCGGCGGCGAGCGCTGCGGCGCCCCTGCTGGCGTCGCTGATCGCGGCATACGAGGCGCACACCCCGGGGGCGACCGTGATCGTCGAGCCCGGGAACGCGTACCACAGCCTGCGCCAGGTGGTGGCGGGCGCGACCGATCTGGGCGTCGTCTCGCTCCGCGTGGGGCAGGACCTGTGGACGGCGCCGCTGGCGCTCGATGCCGTGGCGATCGTCGTACATCCCGACAACCCGCTCACGGCGCTCAGCTCGGCCCAGCTGCGCGACATCCTGAGCGGGCGGATCTGGCAGTGGGCGGACCTCGAGATCGACGGCGTAGGGAACGAGATCACGGTCGTCAGCCGCGAGTCGGGGAGCGGCACGCGGCTGCTCGTGGAAGCGCAGGTCATGGCGCGCGAGCCCGGCATGGCATGCCAACCTCGCCTGGAGCGGGGCGAGCGCGGGATCGACGTGGTCGCCTGTGAGACCGAACCGGTCACGCCGACGGCGATCGTGGTCACCAGCAGCGAGGCGGTCGCCGCCTACGTGGCGTCGCACCCGGGCGCGATCGGCTATCTCTCGCGGGGGGCTGTTCCCCCGGGGGTGAGCGCGCTGCGGGTGGACGGGCTGCTGCCGGTCCCTGGCGAGATCCGGACGAGCGGCTATCCCATCCTGCAGCCGTTCCAGTTCGTCGCGCCTGGCGAGCCCAGCGGCGCGGCGCGCGCGTTCGTCGACTTTTGCCTCAGCGCGGAAGGGCAGGCGATCGTCGCCCAGGGATACGCGCCAGTGCGCGTCGAGTGATTCCAGTATTATGTCAAATACCTATTGACATGGAGGCGGTTTTCGCTTATACTGGACGCAGACTAGGCGCTGGGAGTTGACACGTGACCACCGGGCGACTGGACGAGTGCTACACGGTGTACGGTTGCGGCGGGTGGGAGGGATGCAACGTCATCCAGGACCGGCTGCAGCGGTTTGGCCTCTGCATCTACTCCCGTTGGGAGCCCGCTCCACCAGATTGGCGTTTCTTTTTCGAGACCAATCTCAAGCCAAGTGAGGCGCTGA
The DNA here is from genome assembly GCA_016929775.1 of Anaerolineae bacterium. The sequence goes on along the minus strand of JAFGIE010000173.1, from coordinate 18,422 downwards.
GCCTCCTTGGGGGGTACGCCGAGCGGTACAACGTCCGCATCCAGTAGAAGGCAACGCCGATCGAGCACGATCGGCGCCAGGATGGGGGGGCTGGGACCGCCGTTGGGCAGCATAGCGGCAGGGAGAGGGAGATCTTGCTCGCTGTCGCCTCACTGCGTCACTTCTGGCAACGTAACCGCCCCTGAGCCGGTGCAGACCGGCCCAGGGGCGGCGTTGTATCAGAGCGCCTACTCGGCGTCGATCGTCATCTGCCCGCCTGCGCTGCGCCCCCACACCTCAGGGAAGTACATCTCGTAGGCGAGGGTCGGCATGGTCAGGAACGCGCCGGGCACGGAGGCGCGGATCAGGTAGGTGTACTCGTAGGTCCCGCGCGGCAAATAGTCGGCAAAGAGCGCCACCTTTTCGTCGCGCACCTCCGAGTGGGTGAACCACCACCATCCCCACTCGTACCACCCCCACCCAGTCTCTTGCTCCTGGCGCGCCAGGGTCGGGTCCTCGCTGACCACGCTCGTGGTCTTGAGGCTGCGATCCACGGCTTCGCACCCCGCCGGAAGGGGGTCTTCGACGACCAGGTAGCTGAGGTCGTGCGGGGCGATGATCGTGATCTTGACCCGGACCACGTCGCCCATTGACGCGCTGTCGAGCGGCGCGCACGATGCGTCCTCGTCGCAGTCGACGGGCAGGTACTGGCGGGCGACGATGATCCCGCGGCTCTCGGCGTCCACGTCCTCGACGGGCAGGTAGTACTCGAGGTACATGGCATAGTAAAGCCGCCCGGCGTCGTCCTGGTCGGGGGCGGTCGCCTCGCGCACGACCCACACGCGGTTGACTTCTTGGGCGAGCAGATCGGCGATCGGGATCTCGACGCGCACGGTGCGGTCGACGTCCTGCGGCGTGATCTCGCCCTCCTCCAGGATCTGCCCGTTGAGCGCCAGCAGGTAGCGATAGTCGGCTTGCAGTTCGCCGGTCATCGCCATATAGTCGGTCAGGGCGATCAGCGACCAGGCGGTCTCCTGCGTGGTCTCCCAGTGCCCGGCGCTGCGCGCCGCCATGAGCCAGCGCACGGCGTTGGCTGCGATCGCGTTGCCGGGATCGAGCCGGGCAAAGGCGTCGAGGACGATCGCAGTGGAGCGCGTGTTCGTGTTCATGGAGCGCTGATCGACCTTGTCCTCCTCCCAGTGGGCGCCGGTTGCCGACAGGATTGCGGCGCTGCTCAGGTCGCTGAGCAGGGTCTGGACGCGCGCGGACGATGCGCCGTCGCTGTCGGCGATGCTCAGGGCGAGGGCAAGGTAGGCCTTGCCATATTCGCTCAGCCGGGCGCGGTCCTGGAAGAGGCGGACCGCGCGCGACAGGTCGCCGGCGTCCGCCTCGGCGAGGACGTAGAGCATGAACGCCTGCCAGTTGAACTCGTAGGTGTGCTCGAGCGTCGCCGGGCTGCGCAGCGCGGTGCGCAGATAGCCGATCGCGTCGTCGATCACGCTATCGTCCACGGTAAAGCCGGCGTCCTGGGCTTTCACCAGGCCGAACAGAACGTAGGCGGAGAGGTAGGGGTTGCTGCTGCTAAAGCGCCACCAGCCCCAACCGCCATCGTACTTTTGCTCGCGGTAGATGCGCTGCAGGCCCACGCCGACCTGCTCGGTGAGTTCGGCTTCCAGCGCGGCGTTCTCGATGCCCAGGTCTGCCAGTGCCCGGTAGGTGAGCACGTTGGGCAGCCAGCGGCTGACGGTCTGCTCGATGCACTCGTACGGATAGTGCTCTAGGTAGTCGAGCCCATCGCGCATGCCGGCGGCGAGGGAGGGATCGACCTGGATCGTCAGCCCACCCTGGCTCGGGTCGAGGCGCTGCGGCAGGATCACGGCTTCCAGCCGCTCCCCGGCGCTCTCGAGCTGTCCCGCAGTGGCGACGACCTCGGGCGTAGAGTAGGTATACACGGGCACGGTCAGCTCGACTGCGTCGTCGTACGCGCCCGCCTCGACGTTGGCGCGGACCGTGACTTGGTCGACGGCTTGCACCGCGACCTGCCACTCGAGGACCACGACCCCGCGCGCCGGGATGGTCGCCGACTGTGCGCCAGGCGACACGTCGAGGCCCGTCGCGCGCAGGTCGACCGTCGCCGGCAGCGGGTCGGCGGTGTTGTTGTGGGTGACCACGCTCAGCGTGGCACGGTCGCCGACGACAAAGAAGCGGGGGATGACCGGGCGGACCAGCACGTCGAGCGTGCTGAGCACGTCCACGGTGCCCTCGCCGACCAGCGTGTCGGCGGTGATGCCGCGCCCGCGCAGGCGCCAGGTGGTGAGGTTGTCGGGCAGCAGGACCTCCACCTCGGCGCGTCCCTGCGCGTCGGTGCGGATGGCAGGGCTCCAGTAGGCGGTGTCGCGGAACTCGGTGCGGATCATGCCTTCGCCGACGAGGTCGCCTCCGCCGCCGCCCTTGCCCTCTTCGTCCACGGGCAGCTCGGCGGCGATCCGGTCGGCAGAGACCACCAGCGACGCCGCAGTGGCGATCCCGACGCCGCGCCGGTAGTAAAAGCTGTCGAGCAGCGCCGCGCCGCGATCGCCGCCGGTCAGGGCGAGCACGGCGGCGTCGACCAGGTCGAGCGAGAGCTCGGTCTCGACCCCCTGCCCGGCGTGATCGGTGACCTCGACCGCATAGCGCACCGTCTCACGGGGCTGGTAGTGCTCGCCCGCAGCGGCGTCGCGATCCGGCGTCAGGCGGACGTTGAGGGCCTTGGTCTCGGTCGAGACGGGGAGGGCGACATACCCGACCTTGAAGGAGGGCAGCTCGTTGCTCTCGTCGACCCCCTTGACCAAGACGATCGAGACAAAGACGTTGGGCACGTACGACTCGAGGATCGGGATGCGGAGGATGTCGCTGTTGGTCTCGATCTCGATCACGCGATATTCGATGATCTCGCCGCGCTCGATCGTGAGCAGGGCCTTGACCGGTCCGCGGAAGGGGGAGGGGACCAGGATCTCGGCGGTCTCGCCGACCTCGTACTCGCGCTTGTCGGCGATCAGCTCGATCCGGTCGTTGTTCTCGCGCCGCCAGCTGATCCACTTGCTGCTGCTGACCCAAAAGTAGGTCGCGGAGCGGATCTCGTTCCCGCGGCTGTCGGTCGCCGTGGCGCGCGCCTTGTACGACCCGCCCTCCGGCGGGCTGAACTGGGCAACGGCTGCGCCCTCGGCGTCGGTGGTGACCGAGGTCGTATACACCGGCGTCTCTTCGACCTCCCACTCCCAGTACCAGCGCCCGTCGACGCCCAGCTTTTGCGCGTTGTACCAGTTGAGCTGCATGAACACGACCTGGACGTCCTGCGCGGCGACCGGCGCCTGCTCCAGGTCGACGACCTTGACGTCGATCGCCGTCGGTTGGCCCGCCTGGGCGACATAGCTGCGCGGCGACAGGCCGATGTAGAACTCGCCCTTGTGCACGATCACCTGGACGCGGTTGCTGACCTCCTGACCGTTGACGTCGGTGACCGTGAGCTCGATCGTGTAGACCTGGCTGTTCGTCTGGTCGGCGATGTCGGCAGGGACCGAGAACGTGATCCGTCCCTCGGCGTCGGTCTCGCCGGCGCCCTCGGCGATCAGCCTGCCATATCCGGCGTAAAAGCCGGGCTCGTCGTAGCGGTAGCCACTATACTCCCACTCGCGCCACGAGTACCACCCGGCGCCCTGCCACTGGAAGGCATAGTCCTGGCTGAGCACAGCCCAGCGCGCCGCTGCGTTGGCGACCGCCCCGCCAAAGTAGTACGTGGCGAGGGCGGTGACGTCGATCGTGTCGCCGTGGATGTACTGGTCGAGGTCGGTCTCGACCTCGATCTGGTACTCGGGCTTGCGGTATTCGGCGACGCGGAACTGGGTGTAGGAGGTGGTGCTTTGCTCGAACGCCGGGCGCTGATAGGTCGCCCGGATCCCATAGTAGCCGAGCGCCGCTTCTTCGTCGAGCGTGAGCTCGCCATACACGCTGCCCATGTCGGAGAGGGGGAGCGTCTCGTGGTACACCTCGCGTCCCTGGCTGTCCTCGATCGTGACGTCGACCTCTCCGCCGGCAGGGGGCAGCGCGTACTGGGCGTCGTCGTCGAGCCGGATCAGGCCCTTGTAGTAGACGGTCTGCCCGGGACGGTAGAGGGGGCGATCGGTGTAAAAGTGCATCGTCGCCGGTTCGCTGTCATAGCGCACGTCGAGCCCGAACTCCCAGGGCGAGATGCCCTCGTTCCACTGCCCCGCGGCGATCGTCAGCTCGCCGTCGCGCTCGACCTGGGCGTAGACGTTGGTCCACATGTCGCGCCGGTCAAACCCGGCGGTAAAGGCGCCATTCGCATCCGTGCGTTCCTCGCCCAGCACGTTGCCGCCCCCGTCGATCAGGCGGACGTGCGCGCCCGCGACCGGCTGTCCGCTGTGCAGGTCGGTCACCCAGACCAGGGCTGAGGACTCGGTGCGCTTGATCACCACGTTCGAGCGCGAGACGGCGAGCAGGTAGCCCGGCTTGGTCCCGTCATAGTCCACGTCGGGCGAGCTGACCTGCAGGTAGTACAGCCCCGGGGCGGGCGAGCCGCCCGCACCGTCGAGCACGCGCAGGCGCTTTACCTCGCTCTCGTTGAGCGGGGGCGCGACGGCGATCGACCACGCGTTCACCAGCTCCAAGTCGCCGGTCTTGCGCTCATCCCACGTAAACCAGTCGTCCAGCCACGCGACAAAGGTCTCGGCGTCCATCCGGAACAGCTGGAAAGAGACGGTCGAGATGTTGCGATAGCCGACCAGCACCGTCGCCGGGACGTAGGCGTCGAACGTGCCGGCGTTGCCCGGCAGGGCGACGTAGCAGCTCGGGTTCAGGCGCGCCGTGGCAAAGCGGCTGATCGCGCGCTGCCCGATCGGCAGGCCCGTCTTGTCGCGCAGCAGCGTCTCCACGGTGATCGTGTAGAGCGAAGAGGGGCGCGGGTTGGCGGCGACGTACAGCTCGGTATCGGACTTGGACCAGTAGCTGTACACCTCGGTCACGTCCAGCGTGCCGCGCTCGTCCTTGTTGGGGTCATGGTAGCTGATCGTCAGGTTGCCGGGCAGCGTCGCGGTGTCCATCGGCGCGCTGAACTGCACGTACACGCCGCGGTGAGGGCGCACCTCGCTGGCGCCGTCGGAGGGCGTGATCTTGAGCACACGAGGCCAATCGACGGTCCGGAAGGACCAGGTATAGCTGCGCTCCGCGGCGCCCTCCCCGGCGGCGCCCCGCGGCGCCATGCGCGCGACGCGCGCCGTGAACGCCATGTCGCGCGGCAGCTCCTCGTCGGGGGTAAAGGTGAGCGTGCGCCCGTCGTCGGACCAGGACGTGTCGCCAGAGACCGTGAGCCGGTTCCCGTCGACGAGGCGAAAGCCCGCTTCGACGATCGCGGCGTCCATCGGCTGGTTGAAGGTGATGCTGATCGTCTGCGTGGGGGCGACGTAGGGATAGCCGTCGCTGGGCAGGGTGCGCACGACCTGCGGCAGGAGGGTGGTAAAGGACCACGCATAGTCCTCAGCGAGCAAGCCGCCTGTCGTATCGGTCAGCCCGGCGGGCACGGTGACGTTGTAGGTGGTGGACGGCGCGAACCCGTCGTCGGGATGGTAGACATAGATCGAGGTGTTGAGCCACTCGCCCGCGCCGGCGAGGGGCGGCTCGAAGACCAGGGGATCCGGGAGCTCCGCCATCCCCTCCAGCGCCGTGAGCGGCACGACGGGGCGGTTGAACATGACGGTCACGGCGCCGTCCGTGTCGACCTCGGTCGTGCCGGGGGCGGGCTGGACCTCGGTCACCTCGAGGTAGCCGGTGGTGGTAAAGCGAAAGCTCACTTCTTCGCGGAGCGGGATCCCGTCGAGGCTGGTCGCGGTGGACGCCATCGCCACGCGGTATACCGCCTCGCGCGCCCACTGCTCGCGCGGGCTAAAGACGGCGATCCGGTCGGTGGGCCACTGGAATTGGCCCGTCACCTGGGGCTCGATCGCAAAGGCGCGCTCGACGCTGGCGCGATCCATCGCCTGGTCGAAGGTCAGGACCAGGGGCGAGTCGAGCTGCAGCTCCTGCCCGCGCTCCGGCTCGCGAAAGAGGAGCAGCGGCGCGGTGGGCGGCAGGGGGGTCGGGGAAGGCGTCGGCGTTGCCGTGGGCCCGGCGGTTGGCGTGACGGTGGAGGTCGGGCGCGCCGTCTCGGTCGCCGCGGCGGCGACGGGCGCCGTCGGGGTCGGGGTCGGCGTCGCGCGCCGGGGCAGCGCGCAAGCCAGCGTGGCGGCGACGATCAGCAGCGCGAGCAAGACGCGGGTCCGTTTTCGGTTCATTGTGCACTCCCTCGGTCCCGCACGCTTTCGTGGGGACGCTGTCATCTCGTGATGTGTACGTCTGGCGCGGCTCTGGCGCGCCTCACTCTTCTACGACCAGGGTCACGGGCGGGCTGGCGTACGCGCGCCCCTCCGCCGTCTCGCCCACGGCGTGGATCGCGTGCGTGCCGGGGCGGAGCTGCCACCACAGGCGGTAGGGCGCCTGGGAGAGCGTCGCCAGCGGTTCGCCGTCGACGAATAGGGTGACGGACGCAAAGCGCACCGACCCGCCCGGGCGCGCCTCGATCATGAGCCGCTGGTCCTCGGCGGGCAGCGCCCGCGACATGCGGTAGCGGTCCATCTGGAAGGGGCTGACGATCTCGATCGGCGTCCCGGCGCCCGCCTGCTCGCCGGGGGACCAGGGCCCATGCGAGCCATCCTCCCCATCTGGCGCGCCGTCGCCCGCTGGACTGGCGCCCGACGGGCCCCCGACTGCCGCCGGCGGGGGCGCCGGGATCCCCTGCCCGATCGCCCACGCCTGCGCCTCGGGCGGATAGGCGACATAGATCCGCTCGCGCACCCGGTCGGCGGGCGTCGACGCCGTGGCGCGCAGCCCGGTCGCCACGTCGATCGGGATCAGCTCGTGCAGGTCACAGCGCTCGGTAGGCGCCGTGCCCTCGATGAACAGCTCGCGCTGGCGGTGCGTGCAGGCAGGGGTGGGCAGCTGTCCCGACAGGGCGCAGACCTCGACCTCGACCAGTCCATCCGGGCGGCGGAAGGCGCGCGCCGGGCGATCCTTGAGCGCCCAGGTCATCAGGTCGTGCCAGATCGGCCCCGCGCCCGTGATCCCAGAGACGTGGACCATGGGGGCGTTGTCGGCGTTGCCCGCCCAGACGGCGGCGAGCAGGTCGGGCGTATAGCCGACCGTCCAGTTGTCGCGCCAGTCGGTGGTGGTGCCGGTCTTGGCTGCCGCGGGACGCCCGATGTCGAGGGCGCTGCCTTCGCCAAAGGCGGGCAGGCGCGCGTACGGGTCGGAGAGGATGTCGGTGATCAGGTAGGCGACGCGCGGGTCGAGCACGCCCGCGCGGCGCTCGACGGGCGGCGCGTACGCGGTGTGGCCCTCGGCGTCGACCACGTCGAGGAGGGCGCGCGGCGTGACCAGGTCGCCGCCCGTGGCAAAGACGCCGTACGCGGCGGCGAGCTCGATCATCGACACCTCGCCCCCGCCCAGGGTCAGGGCGCGCCCAAAGCGCTCGCTCGCGGCGTCAAAGGTCGTGATCCCCATCGCTTGGGCCTGGGCGATCATGGTCTCGACGCCGATCGCGTCGAGGACCTTGACCGCAGGCAGGTTGTAGGACGAGGCGAGCGCCTCGCGCAGCAGGACGGGCCCGTGCCAGCGCAGGTCATAGTTGAGCGGGACATAGCCGATCCCCTCGCGGGTGACGAACGCCGTGCGCACGTCGACGACCACGGTCGCCGCGGTAAAGGGGAGCGTGCCCCAGCGGGTGGCGCGTGCGGGCTGATCGAGCCACGCCGGATCGAACGCCGCGGCATAGGTGACCGGCTTGATCGCCGAGCCGGGCTGGCGCAGGGAGAGGGTGGTGTTGACGGCGCCGCTGATCGCGCCCTCGAAATAGTCGGCGCTGCCGACCATCGCCAGAATGTCGCCCGTCTGCGGGTCGAGCGCCAGGAGCGCGGCGTTGTTGACGTTGCGGTCCACGGCGCGGTCGGCCCCCAGGGCGCGCAGGTGGCGCTGGACGATCGCCTGCGCCCGCTCCTGGAGGTCGACGTCGAGCGTGGTGTGCACCGTCCACCCACCCCGTGCGAGGGCCTCGACGCCCATTTCGCGCTCGAGCAGGGCCCAGACATAGGTCACAAAGTGCGGGGCGCGGATCGCAAAGGGCGCCGCCGCGAACTGGAGGCGCTCGGCGGCAGCCATGTCGGCCTCTTGGGCCGAGATATAACCCTCTTTGACCATCAGGTCGAGCACGGTGCGCTGCCGGCGCTGGGCTGCCTCCAGGTCGACCAGCGGGTTGTAAAGCGCGGGCGCCTGGGGCAAGCCGGCGAGCATGGCGCATTCGGCCAAGTCGAGCTCGTCCACCGACTTGTCATAGTAGGCCTGCGCCGCCGCCTCGACGCCATACGCCATGTTGCCATAGTAGACCTCGTTGAGATAGGTCGCCAGGATCTGGTCCTTGGTGTAGGTGCGCGTCAGGCGGTAGGCGAGGATCGACTCGCGCAGTTTGCGCGTCAGGGTGCGCGTAGCGCGCTCTTGGGGGGAAAGGAGCACGTTGCGCGCCACCTGCTGGGTGATCGTGCTCCCGCCCGCCAACACGTCGCCGCCGCGCAGGTTGATCCAGAGCGAGCGCACGATGCCGCGCAGCTCGACGCCGGGGTTGGTGTAGAACCGCGCGTCTTCGGTGGCGATCGTCGCCTGGCGCAGGGCCAACGGGATCCGCTCCAGGGGCAGCGGGGAGTGCTTGCCGAGATGGGGGTCGATCACCTCGTAGAGCAGCTGCCCGTGCCGGTCGAGGATCGCGCTCGACGGGGCTGCGGTGCGGCGCGGCAGCTCGCCGGGGGCGGGCAGGTCGACGTTGAGCCACGCATAGATCGCCGCGCCGCCTGCCGCGAGCAGGCACGCGCCCACTGCCGAAAGCGTGAACCACCATCGTCGCCGTGACACGTCACTCTCCGCGTGCTGTGATACACCCTCTATTGTAACTCCAACCGCGCACAGTTGGATAGCGACAAGGCGTCGATTGGCCGGTGGTTCGGCGGCGATCTATTCGTCCATCTGGATCAGCGACGTAACGCGGTAGCGCGACAGCTTGTCCCTTCCACGGAGCGCGGTCAGCTCGATCAGGAACGCGACCCCGATCACCTCGCCGCCCGCCTGTTCGACCAGCTCGCACGTCGCTTTGGCTGTGCCGCCAGTGGCGAGCAGGTCGTCGAGGACCAGCACTTTTTGCCCCGGTTCGATCGCATCTGCGTGCATCTCGACGGCGTTGGTGCCGTACTCGAGCGTGTACTCGGCGCGCAGCTTGTCGGCGGGGAGCTTGCCGGGCTTGCGCACGGGCACGAACCCCACGCCCAGCTCGTAGGCGACCACGGCGCCCCAGATGAACCCGCGCGCCTCGATGCCGACGACGAGGTCGATGTCTTGATCGTTGTAGTGATCGAGCAGGGCCTCCACGGATGCAGCAAAGGGCACCGGGCGCTTGAGCAGCGTGGTGACGTCCTTGAACTGGATGCCCTCGACCGGAAAGTCGGGAATGTTGCGGATGTAGCGGGCTAGATCCATGCGGTGCTCCTTTGCGTGCTGTATGGCGATCGCCGGGCGCTAGGGCATGTCGAACGTGTCGCGCATGGCTGCCACGGCGTCGGCGAGGCGATCGGCGTCGATCACGCACGATAGGGTCGAGATCGAGGTGCTGATCGCCAGGATGTTGATGTCCCGCGCGCCCAGGGCGGAGAACATGGTGCCGGCGATGCCGGGGCGCTCGCGAAAGTCGGGCCCAAAGATCGACATGACGGCGACATTGCGGCGCTGGATGACCTGCTCGGCGCCCAGCTCGGCGCGCACCGTCTCGAGCAAGTCCGCGGCGCGCGCCAAGTCCGCCTCGGAGATGCAAAAGACGACGTGGTCGTTGTTGTGGATGTCGATGCACTGGACGATGAACTGGACGTTGATCTGGCGCGCGCCCAGCACGTCCATGATGTGCCCCGCCGTCCCCGGCCGATCGGGAATGGACATGACGCCCACTTTGGCCAGGCCCGTGGTCTGCATGATGCCGCCGATCTTGATCTTGGCCATTCTCGACTCTCCTTTGGCTTGCTATGCGCGTTCGGCCCGGAGCCGGGTTCGGCTGCGCGGATGGGCAACGACAGCCCTATTTTCACACAACACGCGCGCCTTGTCAAGCAGACGGCAAGAGCGCGCGCCACGCCGCCCAGGAAAAGGCGCGCATGTCGGGCAGGACGAGGTCGGCTTGGCCCAGCTCGCGCGCGGGGTGGGTGGTCTCGAGCGCCAAGCAGCGCATGCCGCCCGCGCGCGCGGCGCGCACGCCATACACCGAGTCCTCGATCACGAGGCAGCGCGCCGGGGGGACGCCGAGGCACGCCGCAGCGTGTAGAAAGACGTCGGGCGCCGGCTTGCCGCGCGCCACGTCCCCGGCGGCGACGACCGCATCCAGGGCGGGGCCGATCCCGAGCGTCTCGACGATCAGGGCGGCGTTCTCGCGGCAGCCCGAGGTCGCCATCGCCTGCCGCACGCCCGCTGTGTGAAAGCGCGCCACCCAGTCGATCGCGCCGGGGATGGGGGCGATGCCCTCGGCGCGCACCAGCTCGCGGTAGCACGCCTCCTTTTCAGCCGAGAGGCGCGCGACCTGCGCGGCGCTGAGGTCGGGCCAGTAGACCGGCAGGACCTCCTCGTTGGGGCGCCCAAAGCCCTGGTGGAAGAGGGCGTCGCTCGCCGGGTGCCCGTGCCGCGCCAGAAAGAGGCGCCAGGCGCGGCGGTGGAGGTCTCCCGAGTCGACGAGCACGCCGTCCATGTCCCACAGGACGGCGAAACGATGTTGTAGACCTGTCAGGTCTGCCAGACCTGACAGGTCTTGGGGGCGTTCCTGTTCGTCGCTCACATTGTCCTCTCTGGTCGGGTGTAGGGCCCAGTATACGCGGCGCGCGCCACGGCGCAAGTGGGGGGAGGGGGGGACGTACGGGACTTCTGTTGCTGTCCCCAGCCCGGCGGACCGCCGGCATCTTGCCGGCATTGGGGGGCCAGCAGGATGCTGGCGGTCCAAGGGTTGATCAGTGAGTGGACGCAGGCGCGCAAGTGGAGGGAAGACCGGACAGGTCTGCGAGACCTGTCTGGTCTGTCTTGGCGCATTTCGTTGACAGTCTGCGATTGTCGTGGTATGCTAGGGGCAGGTTGACCTGATCCCGGGGCGATGGCGCAGCCCGGTGCGCAGCTGGTCGCCGTTTGCCCTGGCGAGACGGGCACTTGTGTCTGGATCATCCTGTGGAACGGCGATCAGGCGAGAGATATGGCACAGCTCGAGGATCTCAAACCAGGCATTCAGGTTGCTGGCATCATTCCCGGACAGCCGGTGTCTCTCGTCGACGTCAGGTGGCACGGCGCCAATGCCGTCGAGCTCGTCTACAAGCGCGCCGACGGCGCGCCAGGAACGCAGCTCCTCTACCGCAGCGACCAGGACCGTGTGGACGTCGTCGAGGCCAAGCGGCGCTGGACCTTTGCCGCCGAGGGCGACCTCTTTCGCCTGGTTGCCGAAGCATACCGCATCCACCTGGCGCACCTCTTTGATCCCGTCCTCGCCGTCCACACCTCCCTGATCGAGCCGCTGCCCCACCAGATCACGGGCGTCTACGGCGACATGCTCCCCCGGCAGCCGCTGCGATTCCTCTTGGCCGACGACCCAGGCGCGGGCAAGACCATCATGGCCGGCCTCCTGCTCAAGGAGCTGATCGTCCGCGGCGATGTCCAGCGCTGCCTGATCTGCGTGCCCGGCAACCTGGCGATGCAGTGGCAAGACGAGCTGTGGTTCAAGTTCGGCCTGCGCTTCGAGATCCTGACCCGCGAGAGCTACGAGAACGCCGTCAGCGGCAACGCCTACCGCGAGACGGATCGAGCGATCGTCCGGCTCGACCAGGTCGCTCGCGACGATGGGCTCCTCGAGATACTGAGCCGCAGCCACTGGGACCTGGTCGTGGTCGACGAGGCACACAAGATGTCGGCCCACTTTTGGGGCGGCAGGCTCGAGCAGACCAGACGCTACCAGCTGGGCAAGCTTCTCGGCACCGTCACGCGTCACCTGCTGTTGATGACCGCCACGCCACATAACGGGAAGGAGGAGGACTTTCAGCTCTTCCTGGCCTTGCTCGACGCCGACCGCTTTGAGGGGCGCTTCCGCGAGGGTGTGCATCACGTCGAGGTCTCCGACCTGATGCGCCGCATGATCAAGGAGGATCTGCGCCGCTTTGATGGACGCCCGCTCTTCCCCGAGCGTCGTGCGTACACGGTCAGCTATCCTCTTTCCCCAGAGGAGGATGCCCTCTACCAGGCTGTGACCGAGTACGTGCGCACCGAGTTCAACCGCGCCGATCAACTGCTTGACGACAAGCGCAGGGGGACGGTCGGCTTTGCGCTCACCATCCTGCAGCGGCGACTCGCCTCGTCGCCCGAAGCGATCTATCGTTCGCTGGCCCGTCGGCGCGAGCGGCTGGAGGAGCGCCTGGCCCAAACTCGGACCGCCGGCATCTTGCCGGCAGAAGGCCAGCGGGATGCAGGGGGTCCATACCTGTATGACCCTGACTTCCTTGACGATCTGGAAGACGCTCCCGCCGAAGAGGTGGAAGAGATCGAGGCACAGATCGTCGACAGCGCCACCGCTGCGCTGACGATCCACGAGCTGCAAGCCGAGATCAGCACCCTGCGCGATCTCGAACGGATGGCCTACCGCGTGCGGCAGACCGGCACCGACCGCAAGTGGGAGCAGCTGGCGACGATCCTGCAGGACGATGAGCGGATGGTGGACGAGGGCGGGCAACGGCGCAAGCTGGTCATCTTTTCCGAACACCTCGATACGCTGCGCTACCTCTGGGAGCGGATTGGCACGCTCTTTGGCCGGGACGAGATCATGGTCCGCATTCACGGCAGCGTGCCGCGCGAGGAGCGGCGTGCGATCGAGGACCGCTTCCGGAACGACCCGGAGGTCTACTTTCTCCTCGCCACCGACGCGGCAGGCGAGGGGATCAACCTCCAGCGTGCGCACCTGATGGTCAACTATGACCTGCCCTGGAACCCTAACCGCCTGGAGCAGCGATTTGGCCGTATCCACCGCATCGGGCAGAGCGAGGTCTGCCACCTGTGGAACCTGGTGGCGGGCGACACGCGCGAGGGGCAGGTCTACCGGCGCCTCCTGCAAAAGCTGGAGACGGAAGGAAAGGCGCTGGAGGGCAAGGTCTTTGACGTGCTGGGCATGCTCTTTGAGGCCACCCCGCTGCGCAAGCTGCTGATCGACGCGATCCGCTACGGCGACCGTCCCGACGTGCGCGCCCGCCTGAACGAGGCGGTCGAGAGCGCCGTCGACCGCGAGCGCGTGCGCGAGCTGCTCGAGGCGCGGTCGCTCGTCACAGACGCCATGGACACCAGCCAGATCGCGCGTATCCGCGAGCAGATGGATCGCTATGCTGCGCGCCGCCTCCAGCCCCACTACATCAGGTCCTTCTTTCTGCACGCATTCGAGCACCTGGGCGGCTCGGTCCGGGAGCGTGAGCCCGGTCGCTACCGGATCAGCTATGTCCCCGCCCGGATCCGCAACCGGGCCAAAGAGCTCGGCACGACGGTGCCAGTCTGGGAGCGCTACGACCGCATCTGCTTCGACAAACAGCTGATGAACATGACCGGCTTGCCCGATGCCGACTTTATCTGCCCTGGCCACCCGCTCCTCGACACCGTGATCGACCTGGTGCTCGACGGCTACCGCGAGGCGCTGCGCACCGGGACTGTCTTTGTCGATGAACAGGACCCCAGCACGTCGCCGCGCATGCTCTTCTGCCTCGAACAGCGCATCCGTGACGCGCGCGAGGGCGCCGACGGCGCGGGCGGGCGCGTCATCTCGCGCAAAGTCCACTTTTGCGAGATCGACGAGGGGGGCACCATCCGCCGCGGCGGGTACGCCCCCTACCTCGACTACCGCCCGGCGACGCCCGAGGAGCGCAGCCAGCTGTTCTCGCGAAGCGAGGGGCCGGTCTCTCGGGAATGGCTCGACGGCGACGGGCTGGAGACCCGCGCGCTGGCGTACGCGATCGAGGAGCTCGTCCCGCGCCACCTGGCGCGCGTGCGCGAGGAGCGTGAGGAGCGCATCGACAAGACCCTCGCGGCGGTGCACGAGCGGCTGACGGTCGAGATCAACTACTGGGACCAGCGCGCCGCCGAGCTGCGCCGCCAAGAGAAGGAGGGTCGGGTCAACGTCCGCCTCAACGCGGCGATGGCGCAGCAGCGCGCGGACGAGCTTGCCGCACGGCTCGAGCAGCGCACGCGCGAGCTGCAGCTCGAACGCCAGGTCGCGGCGACCCCGCCGCTGGTCGTCGGCGGGGCGCTCGTGGTCCCCGCCGGGTTGCTGAGTGGCGATGCCAGGCCACAGGTCGATGCCCGCGTCACCGAGGCGGTCGCCATGCGGGCGGTGATGGACGCCGAGATCGCGCTCGGCAACGACCCGCGCGACGTGAGCGCGGAAAAGCTGGGCTACGACATCGAGAGCCTCGACCCACGGAAGGGACGATTGCGGTTCATCGAGGTCAAGGGCCGGCAGGCAGGGGCGGAGACGGTGACCGTGACCTGCAACGAAATCCTGTGCAGCCTGAACGCGCCCGAGCAGTTCGTCCTCGCGTTGGTCGAGGTGGAGAACAGCCAGGCGCGGGAACCGCGCTACGTGCGCGAGCCGTTTGTCAAGGAGCCAGACTTTGGCGTGACCAGCGTGAACTATGACCTGCAGGAGCTACTCGCGCGCAGCCAAGCGCCGTGGTGACGGTTGCAGTGGCATGGATGCGGAATATGTAGTATAATATGTACGAGGATACATATTCTGCCCATGAGAGGGTGGTGGTGAACGATGCACAGGATCATTGGTGTAACCGAACTACAGCGGCGCTTCCGGTCTGTCTTTGACGACGTGGCCAAGGGGAACGTGCCCTACGTGCTGACCCGTGGCAGCAGGCCAGAAGCGGCCCTCATCTCCTACGAGGACTTTCTTGCCTTTCAGGCGCTGCAGGAGCAGGAGGTGCTGGCTCGCTTTGACGAGTTGGTCACCCGGATGACCGAGCGAAACGCAGAGGCCAGCGAGGAACAGGTTGCCGCGGACGTGGCCGCTGCGCGCGATGAACTGGATGGCTGATGCCGATGCGCGCCGTCGTCGACACGAACATCCTGGTGCGGGCGGTGATCCGGCCGGGTGGCGCCGTTGGGCCGGTGCTGCTGCGCCTGCGCCAGGGCGACTATGTCCTGCTCTACGCCGAGCCGCTCTTGGAGGAACTGGCCGACGTGCTCGACCGGCCGCGCCTTCGCGACACGTACGGGGTGACCGATCAGGACATCGAGACCATCCTCGGCTTGATCCTGCTACGCGGGGAAGCGGTGCAGGTGGAGGAGCGGATCACGGCTTGCCGCGATCCCAGGGACGACAAGTTCCTAGAGGTCGCCGTGGCGGGCAAGGCTGACGCGATCGTCAGCGCCGACGAGGACTTGTTGGTGCTGCACCCCTACGCCGGCATTCCCATTCTCTCTCCGGCTGCTTTCTTGCGGATGCTGGAGGCGGAGCAGGGATGACCGTCCTATCGACAGACGGTGAGTTCCCTTCCTCCGGAGGCGGTTCGCGCTGCTGGCAGCCCCGCAAACGATAGAGGAAGGCGGGGGCTCGCTCGTCGCGATAACGGGGCGAAGTAGGTGCGAGCAACAGATGTTCACGTTGGAACCTGAGCGGTGGTATGCACTGGAACGAGTCCTCGGGGCCTATCAGGGCAAGGTCCCCGAGTTCACTCCCGCGTTCGTCAAAGAGGTGACGCCACGCAAGACAGGGCACGGGATACTCGGCCTGAAGCTCAACACGGGGGCAGACGAATTGCAATGGGAGGCGCAAGTGCTCAGGCGCGCAGCGGAGTACATGGTTGTTGCCATTGGGAACCAGAACAGCGCGATCCTTCGCCCGGTGACCTTTGAGTGGTTGAGCCGCTTTTGTCCCGAGCTGACAGAGCAGTACCCGCCTCCCGCGGCGGCCTATGGCGAAGCAAACGTGCAAGACTACCTGAATCAGGCACTCTGTGGTCAGCCAAGCCGGCGTCGGTCGCAGCACTATGACGGCGAGCGCCTGGTCTTTGACGTGTTGGGCATATCTTCGAGCTCTGGACCGGTGCGTGCGGTCTGCCGCGACTGCTCTCTATCCGTGCAGGCAGAGCACCTGCTAGCACTGTCGGAAAGGATTCGGCGGGTCGTACAGTGGCACTTTCCAGGGCGCCAGGACCTGGTCGACAACATTGTGCTCCGCGTCAAGTACGACGAAGTGGATGTGCTCATCGTCTGCGCCCTGCGCTTTGACGGCTACAGGTATGTGGACCAAGTCCTGGATGGGAACAACGAAGCGATACGGAGATACATCGATCGAGCTGAGGTGCCGCCAGACCCATTGATGCAGATGGCGACCTTCTTTCACCTACAGCGCTTCCTGATGAAATGGGGCGGAGAGCAGTTGTCTCACAGCGGACCAACCTGGCGCCTTTTTCGCACACTGTGTCTGCAGGTGGCCGACTATCCTGTGCCGCTGCAGTTTCAGCAATGGGAGTACTATCCTCACTGGTTACACAACTATGAGCCCTGTCGCGAACAGGCCATCGAGGCGGTGCGGCGCGTGCACGAGGCGACGCAGTATGTTGATGATGATCTGATCGCGCAATAGTGCAATGGAGTAGAGATGACCTATCGCAAGAAGCTGATCGAGGTCGCCCTTCCCCTGGAGGCGATCAGCGATGCCAGCGCGTATGAGAAAATGCCCGGGATCGGCCCGCATCCGCGAGGAATACATCTCTGGTGGGCACGTCGGCCCCTCGCCACCACCCGTGCGGTGATCTTTGCCTCTCTCGTGGATGATCCTGACGATCCCGATGCATCTGAGCCGTTTGTGGAAGAATGTCGAGCACTGCCGCCGAAGTTGCATGCAGCCATCGCGGATACGGCTCGACACCGTCTTCTGGACTTCGTGGCTGATCTAGCCGACTGGCGGAACATCAGGGACGTCTCTAGGAGCCAAAGTTTGCTAGAGACTGCGGATAGACTCATCAACCTGTCTCTGGAGCGGGATCCTCCAACTCTCATCGATCCATTCGCTGGTGGCGGCGCCATTCCACTGGAGGCACAGCGGCTCGGACTGGAGGCACACGCCAGCGACCTGAACCCGGTGGCGGTCATGATCAACAAGGCCCTGATCGAGATCCCGCCCCGCTTTGCCGATATGCCGCCCGTCAACCCGCACGACCGCAAGGGCACGGGACAGGGCGGGAGCTGGAAGGGTGCTGCTGGCCTCGCCGCCGACGTGCGCCACTATGGCGAGTGGATACGCGACCGGGCTTGGGAGCGCATCGGTCACCTGTACCCCGATTGCAATGGGGAGAAGGTGATCGCCTGGCTCTGGGCACGCACGGTGCGTTGTCCCAACCCAGCCTGCGGCGTGCAGATGCCTCTTGTTCGCAGCTTCAGTCTCAGCAACAAGAAAGGACGCCGCGCCTGGGTAGAGCCGCACGTGGATCGCCTGACAAGAAAGATCTCCTTCCAGGTGAAGACAGGTCAAGGCAAGGTACCACGCGGCACTGTGAAGCGCCAGGGGGCCAGGTGTCTCGCATGCGATACGCCGGTGTCCTTTGATCATGTCCGTGAAGAAGCTAGATCCGGGCGGATGGGCGCAAGCCTGATGGCTATCGTTACAGATGGCCATAGCGGTCGGAGTTACCGCACGCCGACGCCTCAACACGAGCTTGTGTCCCAGGCAGAAATACCGACAGGCGTGGCTGACACCGACTTGCCAGAACAGGCGCTGGGCTTTCGCGTGCAGCTATACGGAATGACCAAGCACCGTGACCTCTTCACTCCACGGCAGCTTGTTGCCCTAAGTACCCTTAGCGAGCTGGTCACCGAAGCGAGGCAGAGAATCTACGCTGATGCCAACGCCGCGTCTCTTCCTGCTGACGACACCACCCTTCGCGATGGTGGGCACGGGGCTAGAGCCTATGCAGAAGCCGTCACTGTCTATCTGGCCTTCTCGATTGATAGGCTGGCAGACTTCAACAACTCGCTCACACGTTGGGTTCCCTCGAACGAGAAGATCATGAACCTCTTCGCGCGACACGCCGTCCCGATGGTTTGGGACTTCGGTGAGGCAAACATCCTGTATGAGACAGTTGGTGGATGGATGACGTGCGTAGAATACTGCTCCGCCTGCATTGAGCTCCTCCGGCATGCATCTAGACAAGGCAAGAGCACGCAGATGGACGCAGCACAGATGAGCGAGTCCGGCAAGTTCCTGATATCGACAGATCCGCCATATTACGACAACATCGGTTATGCTGACCTAAGTG
>JAFGIE010000172.1 GCA_016929775.1 Anaerolineae bacterium | reverse complement strand
TGATTATCTGGACCAATTCAGCCATGATTCGCCTCAACTGTTAAGGTACGTAGGATTATTACCGAACTAATTACTACACCTGCATAATCCATCGTCTCCCACCGCAAAACCCGTTCAAACGGGTTCGGCGATGTGCGCCAACGTGTTTCAACACGTTTCCCCTATCCGCACGGGCATTCATTCCCGTGCTCCTAGAACGGCAGCTCACCCCGATCGTCATATGCAGTCCCACCCTCCCGCACGATCCCGGGAAGCGGACCGGGCGCGATGCCCGTCTCGGGTGGTCCCTCGTCGATCGCCTCGTCGTGTTCGAGCCAGGGGTTGGTCGTCCGCTGGTCGTGGTGCCGTTTCTGGTTGGCCACGTACGCCTCGGCAATCGGGCGTTGCCGCTCTCCCAGGCTCAGCGCCCCATACCCCCGTTGCCAGGCAAAGGCGTACGGGAGGGCAGCGCCGTGGTTCAGATCGTGCGCGCTGGCTCCCTTGAGGCGTCTGACCACATCAGCTACCGCGTGCTTGGGCGGGATCGAGACGACAAGGTGCACGTGGTCGGTCCACCCATTGATCGCGTGGACATAGACCCCCAACTCGGCGGCCTTGTTCACGATGTAGCCATACAGCCGAGGCTCGACCTCGGGCTGGATCAGAGGCGCCCGGTTCTTGGTCGCCCACACCAGGTGATAGCAAAGCCGCCAGAATGCCATTCTATACCACCTCAATCCTTTGGGCACCCGGCCCATGAGCAGATCCCGCTTGGAGTCGACGCAGCGGCGCATGCGCGGGGGATCGAGCCAGGATCATGCACGCCGCTAGGCCGAGTACATTATAATAGGTCGGCTTGCTCACGACAAGAAGGCGCTGCAAAAGGTTCACACCCGACCTGACATCCTTTGTAGATCGCACAACCTTGTGGTACAATGCCAGCGTTTCAGATCGCGACTCGAGCAACACCACATGCAGATCGACATCTTTACCCTGTTCCCGGGCATGTTCGTCGGCCCCTTTGACGACAGCATCATCCGGCGCGCCCTCGAAGCGCGCCTGGTTTCGATCGCCATCCACGACATCCGCGACTGGGCGCCCGGCAAGCACCGGCAGTGCGACGATACGCCCTACGGCGGCGGAGGGGGCATGGTCATGAAACCAGAGCCGGTCTTTGCCGCCGTGGAGGACGTGCTCGGCATGGCGCCGGGCGATCCCGCCCCCTGCCCCGTGATCCTGCTCACCCCGCAGGGACGGCGCTTTACACAGCACGTCGCGCGCGCGCTCGCAGCGCACGAGCGCCTGGCGATGATCTGTGGGCGCTACGAGGGCATCGACGAGCGAGTCCGCGAACACCTGGTGACCGACGAGGTCAGCATCGGCGACTATGTCCTCTCGGGCGGCGAACTGGCGGCGATGGTGATCGCCGATGCCGTGATCCGCCTGCTGCCCGGCGTGCTGGGCGATCCGGGCGCGCCGCTCAAGGACTCGCACGCCGACGGTCTGCTGGAGCACCCGCACTACACGCGCCCCGCCGCTTTCAGGGGCTGGGGCATTCCCGAGGTCCTGCTCTCCGGGCACCACGCCTTGCAAGCCCGCTGGCGGCGGGAAATGTCCCTGCGACGGACGTACGCGCGCCGCCCAGATCTGCTGGAGGACGCACAGCTCAGTGCATCCGATCGCGCCTTCCTGGATGCGTTGGTCCAGGAACGGGAAGAGACGACGGACGATACGAACACACCGGAGGGGACAGACAACCCTTGCGCACCATAGTACAACCCACAGACAGGCAGCGGCTTCGCATCGTGCCCCTCGGCGGACTGGGCGAGGTCGGCAAGAACATGATGGTGGTCGAGTACGACCGCCAGATCGTCGTGATCGACGCGGGTCTGATGTTCCCCGAGAGCGACATGCTGGGCATCGACCTGGTGATCCCCGATTTCGGGTACCTGCTCGACAAGAAGGACCAGATCAAGGCGGTGATCCTGACGCACGGGCACGAGGATCACATCGGCGCACTCGGCTATCTCATGGAAGAGATCGACGCCCCGATCTATGCCACGCAACTGACGCGTGGTCTGGCAGAGATCAAGCTGCGCCGCCATCACCTCCTGGAGCACGTGACCTTTGAGACGATCCGCGGCGGCGATCAGCGCACGATCGGCCCCTTCCAGATCGAGTTCTACCAGGTCACACACAGCATCCCAGACGGCGTCGGACTGGCGATCGATACGCCGGTCGGCCTCGTGGTGCACTCGGGCGACTACAAGTTCGACCACACCCCCGTCGACGGTCAGCCGACCGACTTTGCGCGCCTGGCGCAGTACGGCGGGCGCGGCGTGCTCGCCCTGCTCGCCGATAGCACCAACGCCGAGTCTCCGGGGTTCACCCCCTCCGAGCAGACCGTAGCGGCAGCCTTTGACCAAGTCTTCCAGCAAGCGGCAGAGCGAATCATCGTCGGCACGTTTGCTTCGCTGATCTCGCGGATCCAGCAGGTCATCTATGCCGCACAGCGCTACGGGCGCAAGGTCGCGATCGCGGGCCGGACAATGATCGACAACGTGTCGATCGCGCGCAAGCTGGGGTACATGCACGTGCCCCCTGGCGTATTGATCACCCTCGAAGAGGCGCAGCGTCTGCCGGCGGACCAGATCGTGATCCTGGCGACAGGGACGCAGGGAGAGCCCTCTGCCGCGCTGGCGCGCATGGCGACGCAGCGCCACCGGCAGATCCAGGTGCGCGAGGGCGACACGGTGATCATGTCCGCCCAGATCATCCCCGGCAACGAAGAGATGGTTCACCGGACGATCAACCGCCTCTACCAGCGCGGAGCCAACGTGGTGTACGATCGCATCGCGCCGGTGCACGTCTCGGGGCACGCGAGCCAGGAAGAGCAAAAGCTGCTGATCAACCTGATCCGTCCCAGGTTCCTGGTGCCGATCCACGGCGAACTGCGGCACCTGCACGCGCACGCCCGGCTGGCGTACGAACTGGACATGCCGCACGAGAACGTGCTCGTCGTCGAGAACGGCACCATCCTCGAGTTCACAGCGGATGGGGCGACGATCGGCGAGCGCATCCCGGGCGGGTACGTCTTTGTCGACGGCGCCGGGGTCGGCGACGTGGGCCCGATCCTACTTCGAGAGCGCGATCACCTCGCGAGTGACGGCTTTGTGATCGTCGTCGTCCCCCTGACCCGCGACCACCACCTGGGCGCGCCGCCACAGATCGTGACGCGCGGGTTCGTCTTTGCACCCGAGTCCGGCGACCTCCTCTCCGGGATCTCGGACCAGGCCCTCGATGCGCTCGAGAAAGGGCCGCTGTCCCAGGAATCGGACGTCGAGCAGCGGCTGCGCGAGCAGCTAGAGGAGTACATCTATGCCCAAACCCAGCGCCGGCCCATGGTGATCCCGGTCCTGACCCGCAGTTACTTTTCATAAAATTGACACCCCTAGAGCAACTGTGATAGAATAAGAGTACGGGCAATCCGTTGCTGGGCGTGGACGGCATTGGGGGGGCAATGGCGGGTCAGTTGCTCGACGAAATCAAGAACATGGGCCGTTACCGGCGACTGCCCGCGGAGAGACTGAAGCAACTCGCCGACATCACAGCCAAGCTCCGCAGCATCGGCCTGTTCGACTCGCTGACCACCGAAGAAGTCGCCTACCTCGCAGAGAGCGCGCGCATCGTCCGCTATCTGGCGGGCGACCTGGTGATCCGCAAGGGCGACACGGACAAGACGTTCTATGTGATCGTCAGCGGACAGGTCCGGGTGTGGGACAAACAGGCGGACGGGTTGCCGCGTCTCCTCAACTACCACACCGATGGTGACTTTTTCGGCGAATTGGCCCCCCTCAACGACACGCCTCGCTCCGCCAACGTCGACGTGGTCAGCGACGTCGAGCTCGTCGCCTTTGAGCCGGATGGCTTTGCCCGGGTCTGCGAGCATGGGCCGATCCTCGACTACCTGCGCAGTTGGGGCAGGGACCGGATCCTGGCGAGCAATCGCGAGTTCGACGGCAAGCATTGGGACGAGATCTCGATCGTCCTGGCGCACAAGAGCTGGTTCGCGCTGGCGCGGACGATCGTCGTCCCGATGCTCTTTCTGCTGGGCATCCTCGTCGCGCTTGCCCTGCTCCTCGTCGCCGAGGCGCTCGCGTCCGAGATCCTGATCAGCCTGATGCTCGCCAGCATGGTCGGCATGGGGCTGTGGGTCTTTTGGATGTACGAGGACTGGCGCAACGACGACCTGATCGTCACCTCCAAGCGGATCATCCACATCGAGCGCGTCTTGGTCCCACCCTTTCCCCTGGAGCGCCACGAGGCGTCCGTCGACCAGGTGCAGGACATCACGACCCGGAACCACGGCTTGTGGACCACGCTCTTTGGGGTAGAGACGCTCGAGATCAAGACCGCGGGCGCTGGGACGATCGCCTTTCCGTATCTCATCGCTGCAGACGTGATTCGCGATCAGGTGTTTCGCGCACGCGACCTGGCGCGCGTGCGTCGTGTGGGCGAGGAGCGTAGCCGGATCCGCAACACGCTGCTGACCGAGCTGGAACGGCCCGGCTACCAGCAGGTCATGCCCCTCGAGAGCGGCGAGGAACCGGCGGCCTTTCGCGAGCCGAGGGGATTGCTCAAGGCGATCGACTACTTTATCCCCCGGCAGCGGGTCGTGCAGCCCGATCGCATCGTGTGGCGCAAGCACTGGCTGATCCTGGTGCGAGATGCGTGGGCGCCGGCGCTGCTGCTGGTCGTTTCGCTGGGGCTCCTGGCGCTGGCGGTGACTCGGCCCGGCTTGCTGCGGAGCCTGCCGCTGATGGTCACCGTGCCCGTCCCGGCGGTTGTCGCGCTCGGCGCGTGGGTCTGGTACCTGTGGGTCTATGACGGGTGGCGGAACGACATCTATATCGTCACCGACGAGCGCATCATCGACATCGAGGGATCGCCGTTCCACCTGCGTCGGGAGAGCCGCACAGAAGGAACGTTCGACGTGATCCAGAACACCGATTTCAACAGCCCAAACTGGCTGGCGCGGATCCTGCGCATCGGAGACGTCACGATCGATACCGCATCCAAGCAGGCAGCGTTCACGTTCAACTCGGTCGCGCATCCCGACCAAGTCCAACAAGAGATCTTTCGACGCCTGATGGCCTTCCGGGAGAAGCGCAGGTACGAGGAATCCGAGCGGCAGCACGCCGAGTTCAGCAAGTGGTTCGGGACCTATCACCGCTCAGTCATGGAGCAGAAGGAGCGATAGCATGGATTCGAAATCGTGGAGCGAGAGACGCGTCGTGTGGAGCATAGTGTGGCGCCTCCTGATCGTGGCAGCGCTGATCGGGGTGACGGGATGCAACCAGCCCGCGGAGACGGTGCCGCCGCCCAAGCCATACGTCGCGCCGACCGAGACGCTCTCTCCCGCGCAGCCGAGCGCCACCCCGACGCCCACGGTCGCGGGCGCGACTGCGGCGCCGACCCCCGAACCGGAGGAGACGGTCGCCGCCGTCGTCAACGGCGAGCCGGTTCTCATGGCGGCGTATCAGAAGCAGGTCGCCGAGTGGGAAACGGCCTTTGTCGCGCAGAACCCCAACCTGTCCGATGAGGAAAAGCAAGAGATGCTGATCCAGGGACGGCGGCAGGTGCTGGATGTGATGATCGAGCAGGTACTGATCGAGCAGGCGGCGGCGCGTGCCGGGATCGAGGTCACGCCCGAGGAGGTCGAGCGCGTGATCGAGCGCGACATCGAGGAGAATGGCGGGCGCAGCGCGTTCGATGCGTGGCTGCAGGCCAACGACTGGACCTACGAGGAGTACCAGACACGCCAGCGCTCGATGATGATCTCATCCCAGATGTTCGAGTACATCACACGGGATGTGCCCACCAAGGCCGAACAAGTACACGCGCGCCACATCCTGGTCGCCGCCGAAGGGGACGCACGTGCGCTGCTCTCCGAACTCGAGTCGGGCGCCGATTTCGCGGCGGTAGCGCGCGAGCACTCGCTCGACCCGAGCACCAAGGAGAGCGGCGGCGATCTGGGCTTTTTCCCGCGCGGCACATTGGTCGTGCCCGAAGTGGAGGATGTGGCATTCTCGCTGCCCGTCGGACAGGTCAGCAATGTCGTACAGAGTGCGATGGGCTACCACATCATCCAGGTGGTGGAGCGCGTCCCGGACAGAGACCTGACCGAGGAGTCCTGGCACGCACTGCGCGAGGCCACGTTCAGGGACTGGGTGTCCGATCTGTGGGCCTCGGCCAACATCCAGATCTTGATCGCGGTGTAAGCGGGCGCGCCGAGAGCGGCGCGCCGCGCCGTGACCAGACTGCTGCCCGACGGGGCGGCTGCGTCTCCCGGGTCCGGGCATGCTTCTGTCTGGGGAAAAGGTGCGATGCCGGTGAGCACCGACCCGGTCTGCCTACCTAGACAAGCACCGCTTGTTATGCTATACTGAGAAGTAGATCGGACAGCAGCGATCGGCAGGACCGGCGGGCAGAGCGCCCAGGGCATAGGGCGCGCGCGACCGCTGCATAGTTCGTGTGAGCCCAATGCCCCCACGTACGCCCAACCAGCAGGAGGTGCTGCCATGAATTGGGAGCAGCCAGCGGAAACCGAAGAGAAACAGGGGATGGGAGCTGCCCAAGCCGGCTCGATCCTGTTCATGCTATTGACCATCGCCGTGCTGTTGTTGTACGTGGCGATCTTCTTAAATCCACAGAGCTTCTTGAACCCCTTCAAGCCGCTCGTGGTCCAGGTCCCGACGCCGACTGTGGCGCCGCCTGCTATGGTCACGCCCACCGTCCCCCCCACGTGGACGCCGCCCTCGCCCTTCCCGCCCACCTGGACGCCGACGTCAACGTCCACGCCAACTATGACGCGCCCGCCGACCTTGACGCCCACGCCGACGCCAACCGGGACGCCCACCTATACGCCGAGACCGCTCCCGGCATTCAGCCTGCGCATGGATCCGATCTACACGTCCCAGATCGCCTATGACGACATGTACGACCACTTGCCCGAGAGCCAGTGGCCCAGCCGCTGGTGGTCTGGTGTGGCGGGCGAGGTGACGAACCGTGCCGGCGACCCCGTGATGGACGTGACGATCAAGATCTGGGATGACTTTGGGCACGTGTGGCAGACAAAGCCAGGCGACGTCGAGGCCAACACGGGCGTACGCTACTGGCGCTACTACGACTCCGCCTATGGCAGCCGCGGCACGCGCGCTTGGTGGGACCAGTTCCTGGGCGTCAGCTGCCAGGAGTCGATCGCCGTCCACGTACAGGCGATCAGCGGCAACCGGACCTCTAACGTGGTGGACGTCCGCACGACCGGGGAGTGCAAGACCAACCTGATCCTGATCCACTTTCAAAAGAACTATTAGCGCACGGGGCGCACAGCCGCCGTCCAGCCCGTGCTTGGCGCACCGGGGATCCGGACATGGCACCCCATAGTACGCTGCTATCCGACACAATGGAAGAGATGGATCCTCGTGTGCTGGAGTTCATCAAGTCGCACATCACCACCTTCCCGCGGTGGGACATTATCCGCTTCCTGCACGAGAACCCAGGCACACAGGATACCGCAGAAAACCTTGCCCGATACGTGGGGCGCGCCCCCCAGGTGATCGCCCACGAGGCGCGCAAACTAGAGAGCGAAGGGATTTTCGAGTCGGAGACGCAGCAAACGCACACCGTGTACCGCCTGGCGGAGGATCCGGAACTGCGTCAGCTGATCGCCGCGCTGGTCGAGGCCTACCGCGACAGGACGTTCCGGATGAAGCTGGTGTACCACATCCTACGCGCCGGCGGACAGTGAGGCAGCGCGCTCGCCTGTCCGCAGCAACCGCAACACGCGCCGCTCAGCGCGCGGCGCCAGGCCCGTTTGTGACCACAGACTCGAGGCTCAACCCCATGCGGTGCCGCTCACCGTCGAGGCTGATGATGCGGACTTGGACCACGTCTCCTTCTTGCACGGATCGCTGAAGCACCGGATCCCCCCACTCTGAGTTGTGAACCAGGCCCTCCAGCCCTTCCTCGAGACGCACGAATGCGCCAAAGTTGACGATATTGGTCACCGTGCCTTCGACGGTTTGGTCGATGCTGTACCGCTCCTCGACCGTCTCCCACGGATCGGGATACAGCCGCTTCACGCTCAGGCCGATCCGACCCCGGTCGCGGTCCACGTTCAGGACGTACACGTCGACCGGATCCCCGCTCTGCAGCACGTCGGAGGGATGAGACACTCGGCCCCAGGAGAGCTCAGAGATGTGGATCAGGCCTTCGATCCCGCCGAGGTCGACAAAGACCCCGAAAGAGCAGATGTTGGTGACAGTGCCGTGGCGTACGTCACCCGGCGCCAGGCTGTCGAGCACGCTCAGATCGGGTTCCAGCACCCGGTGGGCAGCGCGCTCGGACAAGATCAGGCGACCCCGGTTGGGATCGACTTCGATCACCTTGAGCGTGAGCCTGTTCCCGACCTGCTCGCGGAACGCCTCTTGCCGCGCCGCCTCATCCCCCGAAGCGACGCCGTCACAGAGCTGAGAGGCGGGCACGAAGCCGATCACGCTGTCCCACTTGACCAAGAGCCCACCGCGATTATAGTCAACGACGACGAGCTCGACCTCCCGATCTTCGTCCTGGCAGGCGCGCAGGGTGTCCCAGAGCGTCGCATCCGCCGCTCGTCCGGGCGCACTGCTGTCCGACGGGGCCTGTACCGGTGCGTTCCCAGGCGTTGGTACTGGCGCACTCTCGGGCGCCTGTGTCTGCGTACTGTCCGGGACGCTGTCAGGCAGGGCGGATTCGGCCTCCAGCGTGCTGCCATCCGCATCGCCCGTCGCGTCGGGCGCGATCGCGGCGGTCTGCGGCGCCGGCGCCAGGATCGGGTCGGCAGCGCCCTCCCCGTACTCGCCCTCCATCAGTAGCGCCCGCCAGTAGCTCTCGTCAGGCGGGATCTCCCACGGCGCCAGGGCGCTTCCTGCTTCGACCTGTTCAGACATACCACCCAGTCCTCTCTACCCAGGATACAAAAAGACTGGTTCGATCGCACGCACCGCGCGCGCGACAACCAGTCTCTCGTGTCCCCAACCCCGCTCTACAGCCCAGCTTCTGCATTCCACGACTATCTCGCACAGTACAGTAGCCGATCCCCATCCACCTCCAGCACTATGGCGACATTATACACAGCTGCCCGTTGCTTGTCAAGAGAGCACAGCCCTAGCCGCCCGCCTCGTGTAGGAGCCGGTAGCGGATCAGGGACACGCGCGCCCACTCGTGCCGCTCCTCGACAAGGGCATGCGCCTCGAGCCAGGCAACGGTCATCCCACGCGCGTCCCACATCTCGGGCTCAGAGAGGACCAGCCACACGACCTCACGTCCCCGTGTGCGTTCGCGCATCAGGGCATCGACCGTCGCCTCACTCGTCGCGGCGTCGGTCGCGACCCCATCCGCCCAGGGAGCGGCATCCCCATAGTAGTACTCGAACGTGTAGCGGATGTACGAGATGTGAAAAAGCACCAGGTCGCCAGGCTCGCGGTGCGCCTCGACATACGCAGCCGCAGCGCGCAGATCTGCCTTGATCGGAGTCGTCGTCTGCTGGACAATGCCCTGCCCGTTCAGCCATATCAGGGCTGCCCCGCACACGATCGCGATCACGGTGGAGCGGCGCCGCACCTGATCGAGCCCACGAGCGACCAGCAGGTAGAACGCTGGGCCGATCCAGATCAGGTAGCGGTCGACAAACATGGGCACGCGCAGCGAGATGGCATATAGGCCAAGCACGGGCATGGCGACCCACGTCCACAGCGCCAGGACGTGCGCGCCCTCGTCGGCGCCATGGGCCCCGAGACCGAGGCGCGTGCGCGGGCCCACCAGCGGGGCGCCCACCAGACCGTTGTCGGTCCACAGTAGGGTCCCGGCGAGGAGCCCAAAGAGCGCCAAGCCCATCGACCATGCCCGGTTGTGCGGCATGACGCCCCGGCTGAAGGCGTGGAGCATGACGACGCCCATCGCCGGCAGATCGACGAAGCGATGTCCGATGTCGCCGCCGCGGATCAGAGTCGGAAGGACCCAGGGCATGGCAACCACAGCTGGGGCGACGATCGCCGCCAGGGTGAACAGCGCGACGCGCCAGCTAGCGCGCGCGAACCGCCGCCAGACGATCAGCAGGATCGCCATGACGGGCACCAGCAGCCCCCCCATGATGTGCACGGCGATCGCGACCCAGATCAAGCCGATCACCAGGACCCACTTGCGCCAGTCGCAATCGCGCAGCGCCCGGTAGTAGCCATAGAGGATGGCTGGCGCGAGCAGGCAGATCAGGGCATACATCTTGGCTTCCTGGCTGTACCAGACCATGTAGGGGGAGGTGGCGACCAGGAGCGCCGCCCAGAGCCCGACAGGGCGGGAGAACCACGCGCAGCCGATGCGATAGATCAGGGCGACGGCAAGCACGCCGCAGCACAGCGACAAGTAGCGTAGGGCGAATGCGCTCTGCCCGGCGAGGGCAATCCACAGCCGGAGGAGGACATAGTACAGGGGACCGTTCCAGCCCTGCCGCGAGAAGCTCGCCACCAGCTCGACGAGCGGCGCGCGCGCAAAGCGCAGGGCATCGACCTCATCGCGCCACAAGCTCTGGGTCGTGATCCCTACCACGCGCACCGCGAACGCGAGCAGGAGCAAGCCCAGCAGGAGCCCCCACCAGCCGGCGCGGCGGACGGTCATCTGTCCTCGTCGGCGCGCCCACGTCTCCCGATCGACAGCGCCGCCCAGGTCACGACGCCAAAAAGAGCCACTCCGACGCCGATCCAGGGCAGCGGCGAGGACCAGACAGCCGAGACCCGACCAGAGGAGAGCGAGAGCGGGCTGTGCCCCGGCGCAGGGGAGAGCGGCGAGTCGCCAGGCCCCAGGTCAGGCAGCGCCCCCGGCGCTGTGGGGAGGGGGGAGATGCCGAGCAGCGGGATCACCACTGCAGTGGTCGGCAGGGGAGAGACCCCGCCGGGCAGAACCGGCGACTGCGACCAGGCGGCGGGCGCGCCCCCACCGACCGCGGCGACGAGCAACCGGGACAAGATCAAGAGTAGGACAGTGTGTGCCAGTGACTTGGCGCGATGCGACACGTGATCCTCGTTTCTCTAGCCGTACGCAAAGCGGGCGATCGTGACCCCTGTGTCTCCCTCACCCGTCTCACCGTCGCGATAGGACGCAACCAGGGGATAGTGCTGCAAAAAGTCGCGCACCGCCTTGCGCAGCGCGCCCGTGCCCTTGCCGTGCACGATCCGCACAAAGGGCGCCTGCGCGCGGTAAGCCTCGTCGAGGTACTTTTCCAGGCGCGGCAAGGCCTCATCGACGCGCAGCCCGCGCAAGTGGAGTTCGAGGCTGACGTCCGGGGCGGTAGGAACGGCAATCTCGGGCTGCGTGGCAGGCGCGACCTGTTGGGGCGCCTTGTGCCGCAGCTCGAGCGACGCCATGCGCGTCCGGACGCGAAACGACCCGACCTGCACCTCGACGGCAGCTCCGTCGATGTCGAGCACCTCACCTGTGGCGTTCAGATCGGCTACCCACACCGTGTCGCCGACCTCGATCGCTTCGACAGCCCCCTCCGTGGGCACAGGAGGGGGCGCGAGCACCGGCGCAACCGGCGCCGCGCGCGCCTCGAGCGCATCGAGCCGCGCCTCGACGTCGCCCAGATCGGCGGGCGAGGCGGACATGAGCGCCATGCGCCGCTGCAGCGCGCGCAGTTCTCGGCGCACCGTCTCTAGCTCTTCCGCTGCCTGTGCACGCGCTTCGCGCAACACGGCTTCCCGCTCGCGCTCGATGCTGGACAGGCGTGCGCGCAGCTCCTCTGCTGTGCGCCGCGTCTCTGCGCGCGCGTCTTCCGCCTGCGCCTGCGCCTCGGCAGTCTGGGCCTGCGCCTCCTTGATCTGGGACAAGAAGCGCTCGGCGTCGAGGTGCGTGGACGAGACCAGGCTCTGGGCGCGGCGCACGATCGGCGCCGGCAGTCCCAGCCGTTCGGCGATGGAGAAGGCGTTGGAATGCCCCGGCAGGCCGATGCGCAGGTGATAGGTCGGGGACAGCGTCTCTAGATCGAACTCGACGCTGGCATTGATCACGCCAGGCGTGTCGTGGGCATAGACCTTGAGCTCGGCATAGTGGGTCGTCGCGATGGTGGTCACGCGCCGCTGCACCAGGTGGGTGAGCAGCGACTGCGCCAGCGCTGCGCCCTCGACCGGATCAGTGCCGGCGCCCAACTCGTCGAGCAGCACCAGCGCGCGATCGTCCACAGTGTCGAGAATGCGGATGATGTGGCCCATGTGCGAGGAAAAGGTCGAGAGCGACTGCTCGATGCTCTGCTCGTCGCCAATGTCCGCACAGATGTGCTCAAAGACGGTGAGGCGCGATCCCTCGCCCGTCGGGAGGTGCAGGCCACACTGCGCCATCAGGGACAACAGGCCAACGGTCTTGAGTGACACGGTCTTACCGCCGGTGTTCGGCCCGGTGATGACGATCACAAAGTAGTCGTCGCCGAGGTGGACGTCGATCGGGACCACGCTGCGCGAGTCGAGAAGCGGGTGCCGCGCCTGGCGCAGGTCGATCACCGACCCGGGGTGCCGGCGCTCCAACGCAGGCCTGTCGGTCGCAAAAGCCAGCATCTCGGGCATCGTGGCGCGTGTGGCGTCGGCGTACTTGGCGCGCGCCAAGATCAGGTCCAGCTGGGCCAAGGTCTCGACCGTGCGCTGGATCGGCTCGGCAGCCTCGGCGACCAAGCCCGAAAGCCTCAGTAGGATGCGCTCGACCTCGCGCTGCTCGGCGAGCTGCAGCTCACGGTAGCGGTTGTTGAGCTCGACCGTCGCCAGCGGCTCGATGAACGACGTCGCACCGCTCGACGATTGGTCGTGCACCAGCCCAGGGATGTGCCCCTTGGCGTCGGAGCGAACGGGGATCACGAACCGCCCATCGCGCTGGGTGATGTATGTCTCTTGGAGATAGCTCGCGTGCTCCGGGCTGCTCAGGATCCGGTTCAGCTTGTCCATGAGCCGGTCGTGCGCCACCGACAGCTCGGAGCGGATGCGGCCCAGCTCGGGGCTGGCGCGATCCAGGACGTCGCCCCGTTCGCTGATACAGCGCTCAATCTCGGCAACGATGTCGGGACACGTCTCCAGGCGATGGACGAGAGAGACGATCAGCGGATAGTCCACTTCCAGCTTGACCAGCGATCGCCGCAGGACCTCAGCCCGGCGCAGGGTGTCGTGGACGTCCAACAGGTCGGTCGGCAGGAGGCGCGCACCGCGCAGCGCGTTGGCGACGAGGGGCAGGAGGTCGTGCGCCCCGCCCAGGGTCAGATCGGGCTTGACGCTCAGCAGTCTGCGCGCCTCGTCGGTCTCACGCTGCCGGCGCCGCACCTGTCCGACGTCTGTCGAGGGAGTCAACGCCAGGGCCAAGTCGCGCCCAGCGGAGAACGACGCGTGCTCGGACAGGCGAGCCAAGACCGCAGGCAGTTCTAGCTTTTCCCAATACGATCGTTCCATGGACATCGCTTCTCAGAAAAAAGAGCCGGCCATACAGCTCATAGCCGGCCCCGACGCGCTGAGCACCCGATCAGAGCGAGTTGATCAGCAGCGGCGGCAGATCGTGTCCAAAGAGCCAGGGGCGGATGATCGTGAGCACGAATTGCATAAAGGGCCGGAAGAGATAGGCCATCCACGATCCGCGGGTCTGTCTCTGGAAAAAGAGCCGGATCCCCTCATAGCCGACCCACTCGCCGCCAGACGTGCCCGAGCGGATGATCATCAGGATCACGGCGCAGATCAGCGCCGTGTTGATGAACCCGAACAACATGCCCCCAAAGTTGACCCAAATGCGCATGTGGCTGATGTCGATGTGGCCGATCAGATCGCTCACCATCAGCAAGAAGAGCAAGATCAAGAGGCCCAGGATCAGGATGAACGAGAGCATCTCTGTCGCCGAGTTGGGCGTGCCCGCGTTGGAGAGCAGGCGGGCCAAGCCCCGGTAGGTCAAGGTCGCGACCACGGTCGAGACATAGATCACGAGCGTGGTCGCCGCCTGCCGAAAGAACCCCCGGTAGAACCCCAGCGCCGCGCCGCCCAGCAGGAGAAACAGGAACAGAATGTCAAAAAAGGTGATTCTCATACGGCCCCACTCCATCCGACAAGGATCGACATACAGCCGCTGCGCACAGGCTGTGGTCAGTATACCATACGCTGTAACGCGCTGCAAGTCCCGGGCCCCCTTCAGGAGCACCGATTCTGCGTTCGTAGTGGCGGATTCGTCCGCTTCTTGAGCGCTTGACCAGTGCCAGGTCACCTAGCACCGGGGGACGCGCGCCACTCGTTAAGGCCACCCGGCAGGAATCGGTGCTCGTGCCCCCCCTTGACGCGATGTCCTTCCTGCGGTATGATCCGCGTGGTTGAGCGGAGCACGCACGCCGTGCGCCGCCAGTTTCTCTGCGTAGGACTCGGCCTCGCCCGGGCAGACGAGACCCGATAGACAGGATCTGGCATGGATGACCGGCAGGTCGCTGCGGCGCCCAAGCGCGAGGGCGACCACAGCGCGCCTCCCACCGTGGCACACGATGATTGGCCCGACCCACCGACCGGCTTGACGCGGGCTGGGTTCGCGGTCCTGATCCTGTTCGGCGGAGGGATGGTCGTGGCAGGGGCGGGCGCCGTCGCACTGACCGTGATCCTGGGCGGCGCCGTCCTCGACAGGGCGCTCGCCTTTGCCGCAATCGCGATCGGCGCGTGGGTGCTTTTGTCCAGCGTGCGCGCCCTGGATGCCCGGCAGTGGCAGCCCCTGTCGCGCCTGCCAGAGGGGGTGTGGCTGGCGGCAGCGGCGGCGATCTGGGGCGTGGGGATCGCCGCGCGGTTCGCGTTCTCCGCGGGGGAGCGATGGCTGCTCCCCGCGACGATCGTCGTCGGCGCATGGGCGATCACGCAGCTCTACCTCAGCGCCACGCTGCATGGCCTCACTGCGCCGGCGGAACGGAGCGCGCTGAGCGGGAGGCTGCTGCCGCGCCACATCGTCCTGCTCTCGAGCTCGATCGGCGCCTCCCTCTCGACAGCCCTGGCGCTCTTGTTGGAGGGCATCGCCCTGTTGAGCACGATCGCGATCATGGTCGCCACAACGCAGGTCATCGGCGACCAAGCCACCCTCGACCTGCTCAGCGACATCTCTCGCGATCCCGACGTGCTGGACCGGCTGGAGGCCCTGCTCGGACGCGCGCCGGCAGCGCTGGTTGGCCTCGGGGCGATCCTGGTGTTCATCGCGCCGGCGATCGAAGAGCTGGTCAAGGCGCTGCCCCTGCTGCTGTTCGCGCGCCGCCACGACCACCTGGGCGAGCGGACGGCGATCCTGCTCGGCGTCGCGGGCGGACTGGGCTTTGCCTTCACCGAGAACGTCGGGTACATGGGGCTCTTTGCCGAGCAGTGGTGGCTGATCTTTTGGTTTCGCGCCGCCGCTGCGGCGATGCACGGCGCCGCCAGCGGCTACGTAGGACGCGCCTGGTACTATGGCCTCACGCGCGGCGCGTGGAGCCGCCTGGTACGCGATGCATGCCTCGGCTGGGGGATCCACGCCTTCTGGAACGCGCTGGCGCTCGCCATGGGTTGGTTCGCCTATCATGAGATCGCGATCGGCGTCGCGTTCTGCATCGGGTTCGGCCTGATCCCGCTCGCAATCCTATTCACCATCATGGCACGCTGGGGGATCTGGGTCAGTGAGACATGACCCACCTTCCCTCGATCCCGCTGTTGTGGTATAATGACAAAGGAACACATCTGAGGTAGCCCCTGCACTATCCCGCGATACGCGCGAGGACGGACATGAAACTGGTCGACAAGCTCTCCAGCCTGATCAGGGCGATCGCACGAGGCCCCGCGCCGCGGACCGATAGGGCGCCGGCAGACGACGCCAAGCCTGACGCTGCCCAGCAGGCGGCGACGGAAGAGGCGCCCGAGCGCGCCCGCTCGTCTTCGAGCGCCCGCTCGTCTTCGAGCGCCCGCTCGTCTCCGAGCGGCGCCCCCTTCGCAGGCGAGCAAGGCCTTGAGAACGAGCGAGTCGCCGATCTGCTGCAGCGCAGGCAGGCGCCGGCGGAAGCCGACCACCCGGCGAGAGAGAAAGGAGAGCGAGCGTGACGGACTCGATCAGACTAGTGGTCTGCCCCCACTGCGGCAGCGAGACGCCCAACTATGAGGACTGTGTGCTGTGCGGTCATTCCCTCCGGGACCCCGATGCGCCGCCGCGCGACGTCAGCCAGGACGAGATGCAGGAGATCATGATGGAAGCCGCCCTGGGCGAGATCAGGGCTCGGCGCCAGATCCTGTACGGCGATGCGTGGGACCATGCCCCGTGGTTGGCGCGCCTGCAGGCGCTGGCACAGATCGCGCCCGATCACGCGCGCGTGCACTATTACATCGGCGCGGCGCAGACCGAGATGGGGCAGTGCCGCGAAGCGATCGTCAGCTATACCCGGGCCCTTGCTGCCGATCCGGGCATGGCCGATGCGGTCCGCCGCCGCGGCGACTGCCACTACGTGCTGGTGCCCGTGCTCGGCGAGGACGTGCAGGTCTACTATGACCGCGCCTTGGCGGACTATGAGGCGGCGCTAGTCCTGGAGCCCGACGCGTACACCTATGCCGCCCACGCATCGATCATTGCCGCACTGGGCCGGACGGACGAGGCGATCGACGAATTCGACCAGGCGGCGGCGCTCGCCCCCGACTACCCCGACATCTACTACGGACGGGGCGAGGCCTACCGGCGCAAGGGCGAGGACCAGCAGGCACTGGACGATTTCCGCACCTTTCTCGCCTTCGAGGATCACTGGAACGACGAGATGGTCGCCGCGGCAGAGGCCCAGATCAAAGACATAACCGAGGGGGACTAGGGACCCTCTACGCCCGGGAAAGCGGGCGGATCGTGCATCGCACGCCGGACGGCTGCCCAGCCCACAGGCTGGGGCGGCGCGTGCGGCGAGGGGCAGGTAGAGCTTGGCCTTGGAGGGGGGCCAGAGCGCCGTGATCTGTACGTCGTCGACGTACCAACCGCCGAACCCTCCCACCGAGCTGTCCGCCCCCCAGCGGAAGAGAAAGCGCACGGACTGGCCCTCCCACGCTGCGAGATCGACCTCCACGGCACGCCAGCCATCGCTGTTCCCGCTCCACGCCCAGCGACCCGCCAATGGGTTATCTCCGCTGCCAAGCTGCTGGCTGTAGCCGCCCGAGACGATCTGATCCCCCAGGTCCACCCACTCCTCGCCCTCCGCCTGCAGCTCGATCACACCCCCGTCCCACGCCTCGCTGTGATAGCGATGCCAGAAACGAAGCACCGCCTCTTTCCCCACCGTGAACGGCTCGGCGATCGTCAACCGGGCGTCGGTGACATACGACTCGGAGGGCGCGTGCCAGGCGTGGCTAGGACTGTGGTACTGGAGGCTCGACAGGACCCACGCTGCGCTGGGCGGAGTGCTGGACGAGGCCCAGTGGCTCGTGCCCGCCTCCATCGCGTCGTAAAAGAGGGTGACCCGGTTGGCAGTGGTAAATGCGTGCGTCGCGGAAGGGGCGCCCGCGCAGCCGTTCTGGGCGCTGACCTGCCAATAGAGCGCCATGTCCGCGGGCAGATCGCGCCCTGGGACGTGGGACGTGCCCTCGACGAGGTCGTCCAGGACGAGCGAGCCAAAGTCGTGGTCGGCGGCGACCTGGAGCCGGTAGCTGCGCGCATCCGGCACTCCCGTCCACGAGAACGATGGGCGCAGGGAGACGTCGCCGCTCGCGTCCGCCGGGCTGATCGGCTCGGGGACACCGCCGGGGGCGGCGTGGGCCACGTCGAGGGCGACCGAGGTCCGCCGCACCTGCCCATCCCCACCGCTGCCGGTCACGGTCAAGGCATAGCGCGCCGCGGGCGTCGACGCTTGCGCCGTGACCCGCATCGCCGCCACATACGGCGGCGTACCCGCCGGAGGCACGATCGCGATCGCGCCTCCCGGCGGCGGCGCACTGGCGGAGAGCGCGACCGTGCGGTCATAGCCGTACAGGGCGCTGGCGCTCAGGGTATAGGTCACGCTCCCGGCGCCGCACAGCTGCCCAAGGAAAGGGGCAGCGGCGAGCTCGAACGTCGCCTGGCGCCTGCCGTTATAGACTACCAATGCAAAGTCCTGGTCGGTGCGATCGCCGTTCTCGGGCACGCCGTTGCCGGGAATGGCGTACCCGGTCACGCGCACGGTGAACGCGCCGCTGGCGCCCGCCGGGAGAAAGACGCTCTCGACGTTGTTGCGGTGGTCATGGTCGACTGCCGTGCCCGGCTGCGACAGCGCGCCCGCAAAGACGTTGCCCCGGTAGGTCTGCCCGCCGACGGTGACCACCAGATCCAGGTCGTTGACCCAGGCTGCCGCCGAGGGCGTGCCTGGCGCGTCGGTCCAGGCTAAGGTGACGCGGAAGGGGCGCCCGGGTTGGTCGACCAGGCCCGATAGCTCGTAGGTCTGCCCGGTGGCATCGAGGACCACGCTCTGGTCGACCAGCAGGCGCGGCGTGCCGTCAAAGGCGCGCCCCAGATCCGCCAGGCCCCAGCCCTGGGCATTGGAGGGCAGGTCGGGATGCGTGCTGGTCCCCGCACCGGTCAGGTAACGCGTGCTGTTCAGCAGGTAGGCCTTGAGCATCGCGGGGCTGGGCGAGGGCAGCGCCGTCCCCCCCATGCCCTGCGACAGGTAGGCTTGGATCAGCGACAGCGCGCCCGCCACGGCAGGCGCGGAGTGACTCGTGCCAGAGGACCAGGTATAGTAGGTCTGACCCGCGGGCCAATACCGGTCGCAGACCCCGAGAAGCGCCGGATCCTGTCCATAGTAGCCCGGGTCCTGCGAGGCGGCGCCCTGGACGTGCGTGCCCGGCGCGACGAGGTCGGGCTTGGTCCGCCCATCCTGCGTCGGCCCGCGGCTGGAAAAGAGGGCGATGTCCTGCCAGTTGTCCGCCGCCACCCCGGTGAACCCGCAGCCATCCGTCTGGTCCGGTCGATAGTTCTCGGACGCGCCGACCGAGAGCACGTTCTTGGCGGTCCCCGGAGAGGCGAGGACGGCGACGTCGTTGCCGGCGGCAAAGACGTGCGCCATCTGTTGGTTACCGGGGGTCCACGGATCGGCGTCGCGCGTCAGCGCGTCGTAGGCCTGCGCCGCAGTCGTGTAGGGAGCGCCCGCGTGTTCGGTGCCCCAGCTGTTGTTGGTGATCCGCGCCCCCCGCCGGTAGGACTCGGCAACCAGTCCGGGGTAGGAACCGGGCGGGTCCCACCACACGCCCATGTCGTCAAAGACCTTGGACGACGCCATGCGCCCATAGGGCGAGATCCCCAGCCCGTACTGGTAGCGCAGCTCATCCTCGAAGAGCAAGGGGCCTGCGTCCTGGACGTCGTTGTAGCCGCCGACGATCGAGACGTTGAGGCTGCCATGTCCCCCCAGGCTGTGGGGGGTGCCATCCCCCGTGAGATCGCGCGCATAGGCCACGCGCGAGGGATAGACAAAGCTCCCGTAGCGGCGGACGTCGGGATGCCCCGGCGACGTCGCGCTGCCGTTGTCGAAACCGTCGTCGACCACATCGACGATCAGGTAAGCGCCTGGGCTCTGCGGAAAGCCCAGCCCGTCGAGCCAGTTCAGGTAGCCCGGTCCCGTCGGCCCCAGGCTGCCGTCATAGATCGCGCCCGCCATGATCTGTCCCTGCCGCTCGTCGAGCAGGACGGGGGGCTGGTAAGGCTCGACGTTGAACACGTCCGCGCGCGCCGCCACTCCCGCCAGCGCCGCCGCCGGCAGGCGGACGGTGAGGTGCACATAGCCCAGCAGCGTATAGGGCGCCGCCAGCGCGCGCGTGGCTGCGCCCTCGATCGCGGCGACCGTGTCCTCGCTGCCCGCGCGATCGAGGACCTGGATCACGACGTCCGCTGTGCCGCCACGGAAGTCGTGGAGGCTCCCTGCCAGGCGGTACGCGGGGAGATAGTCGCCGTGCCAGTGGTACGCGATCTGGCTCTCCACGCGCGCCGCGATCTGCGCCCGCGCCTCGCCATCGGCCCACACGACGTAGCCGTTGTGCGGGACGTAGGCTACGATCTGCGCGCCGGTCGAGACGAGGTCGGCGAGCCACTCGTCGCACACCGGACCGGCAAACTGCACCAGCGCGAACTGCGCATCGCCGGATCCGGCGCCCGCCGCCCGTGTCGGCGGTGCGCGCGTGTCCAGCGTGGCTTCGCGCAGCAAGAGCTGATCGAACTCGGGATGGACGTCGATCCCATCCGCGCGCAGCGCGCCGACCGTGTCGCCCGCGGGCTCGATCGCCCACAGGGAGAAGGCGCCATAGTCGGCGATCTGGCGGGCGTCACGCGCGAGCAGGGCGCGGCGCCCCTCCTCGTCCCCTGCGTAGAGCAGAGCCCGGTACGCGCCCCGATCGGTCTGCGCCCCCGCCTCGCCGCCCGGCAAGAGCAGCGCGAGCGACAAGAACACGAGCACGGCGATGGCGCGCGGGTGCACGGAGCGGGGGATCATGGGCCCTCCTCGCAGCCGAGCGCCTCCACGACGTGAGCCAGGGCGGCAGGGTAAGGGTCGGCGGCGGCATCGATCCAGCAGATCGCGGGGTCGTCGAGCCGGAACCAGGTGTACTGCTGGCGGATGAAGCGATGCGTCGCCGTCTTGATCTGGTCGACCGCTTCCTCGAGCGAGCACGTCCCCTCGAGATAGGCGCGCAACTGCCGGTATCCGAGGCTGGACATCGCCGGCAAGCGCCAACCGTAGCCCCGCGACAGGAGCCCGTGTACCTCGCGGACCAGTCCGGCGGCGACCATGGCATCGACCCGCTCGTCCACTCGGCTGTAGAGGGCTGGGCGCGCCATGGTCAGCCCGAGCTGGCAGACCGTATAGGGCGGCGGTGTCTTGCCGCGCTGGGCAGTAAAGGGCTCGCCCGTCTGGAGGCATACTTCGAGCGCGCGCACGACGCGCCGCACGTTGCGCGGGTCGATCAGGTCGGCGGCGCCCGGGTCGAGGGCGATCAACCGCTCATAGAGCGCCTGGGCGCCGTCGCGCTCGGCTGCGCTGCGCAGGCGCGCGCGCAGCGCAGGGTCTGGAGGAACGCGCGGGATGTGCCAGCCCTCGACGACCGCACGGATGTATTGGCCCGTTCCCCCCACCAGCATGGGCACGTGCCCGCGCGCCGCCACGGCATCGATTGCGGCGTAGGCGCGCTCCTGGAACTCGGCGAGCGAGAAAGAGGCGTCGGGGTCGATCACGTCGATCAGGTGGTGGGGCACGGCGGCGCGTTCGGCGGGCGTGGGCTTGGCAGTGCCGATATCCATGCCGCGGTAGATCTGGCGCGAGTCGGCAGAGATCACCTCGCCGTCGAGCGCCTGTGCGAGGCGGATCGACAGCGCTGTCTTGCCGACGCCTGTCGGCCCAACGATGACGACTAGGGGCTGCTGTTTGGACATGTGCGCTTTGCCTCCAGATCGATCTTACCTGATTCCGATCGCCGGGTCAAGTGGCTGTGCGGGCGCTTCACAATGGTCGATCCCGTTCGTAGTGACCGCTTCAGCGGTTGATGTATATGGAGCATAAATGACTTTGGTCAACGCTAACGACTAAATGGTTCTCTCGCTAAGTCTGTGAAATCTCAGCGGGCCGGCTAACAGAGAAGCCGCCCAACAGGCTCGCTTGCTCTTGGGG
>JAFGIE010000018.1 GCA_016929775.1 Anaerolineae bacterium | reverse complement strand
GGGCTGAGACGCAGCGCCGGCTCGATCGCGCGCACGACCTGCTGGGCGACATCTTCTCGGTCCAGCTCACGTGCGGCGCGCCGATCGGCGGCACGCTCTCCGTGCCTGCGGCAGCGCTGCGCGGGTTGACGCCGATGCTGCTCGACATGGCTGCAGAGCCCGAGCTGATGCATCGCCTGATGGCCTACCTGCGCGACGCCGTGCTCGGGGCTATGGCGCAGGTCGAAGCCACGGGATTGCTCACCCCCAACAACCACGGGCCTATGACCTGCAGCGATCCGATCGACGACCGGGATCAGGAGAGCCCCGTCACGTACCGCAACATGTGGATCATGGCCAACAGCCAAGAGTTCGATCCCGTCTCACCTCGCATGTGGCGCGAGTTCTGCCTCGAATACCAGCGCCCGATCATCGAGCAATTCGGCCTGAGCGGCTACGGCTGCTGCGAGAACCTGACCCACAAGATCGACGGCGTGCTCTCCCTCTCCAACCTGCGCATCTTTGTGTGCAGCGCGTGGACCGATCTCGCCAGAGTTCAGGATGCCGTCGGGCGGGACTATGTGATCATGTGGCGCCAGAAGGCGAGTGACGTCGTCTTTCCCGACAGCCTGGACACTGTGCGCCGCGACCTAGAGCAGGGTCTGCGTCAGCTGCGCGGCTTCCACTACCAGATCGTGCTGCGCGAGCTCCAGACCCTCAGCGGGCACCCCGATCGGCTGCACGACTGGACTCGGATCGCGATCGAAACCGCTGCCAGGTACGCGTGATGGTTGAGAGAGAGGACAAGCCCGAACGAACCCACTGGGACCAGGTCTTGGACCGCCTGCGCGCCGGACAGCGCACCCGTCTCGTCGCCTTCGGCTCCTCCAACACCGAGCGGCGCATCCAGGGACTGCACTGGTTCGACTGGCTGGACCTCGCCCTCAAGCACACGCACGGGCGCGTCCACCACATGATCAACGCGGGTCTGGGCGGGGACACGACCCGAGGGCTGATCCGCCGCTTCGACGAGGATGTCGCGCTCTACCAGCCGCACGGCGTGCTCGTCACCATCGGCGGAAATGACGCCAACCCCGAGTCCGGGATCGACGATCGCGAGTACGCTCGCAACCTGGGCGAGATCGTCGCGCGCCTGCAGGATCTCGGCGCGTCCGTCTTTCTGCAGACGTACTATAGCGCCGACATCGCCCGCATGGCGCCCGGACACGGGGCAGCCTTCCTGCGCTATATGGAGATCGTCCGCCGCACGGCAGCTGAGACAGGCGTCGCCCTGATCGATCACCATCGCCGGTGGGAACCGCTCCGGCTCACGCACCCTGACCGGTACCGGCGCCTGATGATCGATCCCCTGCACGTCAACGCCCTCGGCAACACGGTGATCGGGCTGGACCTTGTCCGCGCCTTCGGCGCTCAGCTTCCGGAAGACCAGCTAGCCCACTGCGCCGCAGGGCGCGGCTACCAGCAGGTGCTCGACC
This sequence comes from Anaerolineae bacterium, assembly GCA_016929775.1. Next base: position 47,939 of record JAFGIE010000018.1, on the reverse strand, counting down.
ATCTCGCACGTCCTAGCGCCGCTGCACCACGAACCGCATCGGTCCAGGACAGCGCAGGGTGACCTGCGCCCCCCTCAACACAACGGCTCCACCCCCCTCTGAAGGGCGACGGCGCCGGTCGTAGCCTGCAAAGCGCTCACTGCGCGCCACTCGATCAGCACGCGCGTTCCACCCAGCGGTCCGGGGCTGCGATCTGCACGCCCACGCCATCCCTCTCTCGCGAACCACGGACTTCATACCTGTAGCGCCGTCACGGCGTGAGCATCGCGCCTGCACAACGACCGACTTGACAAAGCACAGGTTTAAAGGTATAATCGATACAATCGTTTTGACCGCTTGGATGGGTCAGATCCATCCGCGTGAATGCGATTCCTAGGGAGGTCGTGGTGTCCCTGGATCTGCTCTCTCACTCCATCGTACGCTACATCATCGACGAACGCCTTGCCGAGTGCGAGGGCGAACCTGCGCGCCTCCCGCCCCTGGGCGAGCTCGCTCGCCAACTCGGCGTCAGCCGGGGCAAGCTGCGCGAGGACCTGATCGCAGCCCAAGCCTACGGTATGGTCGAGATGCGACCGGGCGACGGCACGTACGTCTGCCCGTTCGACTTTTACACCGCCATTCGGCCCCTGATCCTCTACGCGATCGCCTCTGACAGAGGCAACTTTGACCGCTTCTACAGGCTGCGCGCCAGGATCGAAGTCGCCTTCTGGGATGACGCCGTCCGCCAACTGGGTCAGCCGCAACTGGAGCGGCTGCGTGGTATCCTCGCCGAGGCGGACCACAAACTGGATGGCACGCCGATCGAGATCCCACATCGCGAGCACCGCGAGTTCCACGTCGAGATCTATAGCCAGATCGACAACCTCTTCGCGCAGGGCTTGCTCAAGGCCTACTGGGATGCCTACGAAGCTGTCGGGCTGCACCGCTACTTTGAGCTGAGCTACTACCAGCGCGTGTGGGACAACCACAGGCAGATGGTGGACCACATCGCAGGCGGGCAGTACGACGAAGGCAAGCGCGTACTGCTCCGCCACTTCACGTTGCTCGAGGACCGTCTGCAGGGCAACGGAAGTCAGAGCGCCAGCCCGCCTGGGGCTCACGACTAGAAAGGAGCAGCGCCGCCGGCGCCGTCTGCGTGCAGACACCTGCGCGCGACGGACCGACAGAGCACGTGCCCGTCCAGGACCGCAGCCCGCGATCGCCGCATCTTCACGCCGCCGTGAACCGGCTATGCAGCCGCACATACACGGCGGTTTTCGCTTCCCTGCCCGCACATCTCCCTGCCTGCCGCGCGGCGCCAACAAGCGATGAGCTTGAGCTTACTCACTTCCGAATTCCGCATCGAGAGAGACCAGGATCGCTGTATCGCATGCCAGGTATGCGTGCGCCAATGCGCCAACGACGTCCACGCCTATGACCCGGAGGACGACTGGGTCTACAGCGACGAGTCACGCTGCGTCGCCTGCCACCGCTGTGTCACGCTGTGCCCGACCCACGCGCTGACCATCCGGCGCACCCCGCTTGACTTTCGTGCCAACGCCAACTGGTCGGCGCAGCGGATCAACGGCATCTACAAGCAAGCCGAGACGGGGGGCATTCTGCTCAGCGGCATGGGCTGTGACCAAGCGCAGCCGATCTACTTTGACCACCTGCTGCTCAACGCATCCCAGGTCACCAACCCGTCGATCGACCCCCTGCGAGAGCCGATGGAACTCCGGACCTACATCGGGCGCAAGCCCGACCGTGTGGACGTGACAGCTGAGGGAGACGAGATCGACATCGCCACGACACTGGCGCCCCAGCTAATCCTCGAGACGCCGATCATGTTCTCGGCAATGTCCTATGGGTCGATCAGCTACAATGCCTGCCTCTCGCTGGCGCGCGCCGCAAAGCAGAGCAACATCATGTACAATACAGGCGAAGGGGGACTTCACCCCAGCCTCTACGAGTACGGGCCCTGGACCATCGCCCAGGTCGCTTCCGGTCGCTTTGGCGTGCACCCCAAGTACCTGGAGACCGCCGCCGCCCTCGAGATCAAGATCGGTCAGGGCGCCAAGCCCGGCATCGGCGGTCACCTGCCGGGCGAAAAGGTGTCGGCTGAGGTCTCCAAGACGCGCATGATTCCCGAGGGCACCGATGCCCTCTCGCCCGCACCCCACCACGACATCTACTCGATCGAGGACCTGCGACAGCTGATCTACGCACTCAAGGAGGCGACCGATTACCAGAAACCGGTGGGCGTCAAGATCGCAGCTGTGCACAACGTTGCGCCCATCGCCTCCGGCATCGCACGCGCCGGCGCGGACTATGTCGCGATCGACGGCTTGCGCGGCGGCACGGGGGCTGCGCCGACGATCATCCGCAACAACGTCGGCATCCCGATCGAGCTCGCCATCGCCTCAGTCGATACCCGCCTCCGACAGGAAGGCATCCGCAACCAGGTCTCCGTCATCGCCGCGGGCTCGATCCGCAACAGCGCCGATGTGGTCAAGGCCATTGCCCTGGGCGCAGACGCCGTGTACATCGGGACCGGCGCTCTGGTCGCGCTTGGATGTCACCTCTGCCAGAAATGCTACACCGGCAAGTGCAACTGGGGCATCGCCACCCAGGACCCATATCTCACCAAGCGGCTCAACCCCAACATCGGCGCCCGGCGGCTCGCCAACTTGATCCGCGCCTGGTCGCTCGAGATCAAAGAGATGCTGGGCGGGATGGGCATCAATGCGATCGAGAGCTTGCGCGGCAACCGCGACCACTTGCGCGGCGTGGGGCTCAACCAGGTGGAGCTCGACACCCTGGGCATCAAGGGCGCAGGACAGCCCTAGGCAAGCCATCGCACCGCAAGGAGACAGCACGTGAAACGGATCTATGTCAACGAAGAGTACTGCATCGCCTGCAGACTGTGCGAGATCCACTGCCTGGTACAGCATTCGCAATCCAAAAAGATCATCAAAGCCTTCAGGGAGGAAGCGCCGCGCGCCATGGCGCGCCTGCTGGTCGAGGAAGAGGGACCGCTCTCCTTCGCCATGCAGTGCCGTCACTGCCAGGAAGCGGCGTGCGTCGAAGCGTGCATAACCGGCGCAATGCAGCGCGACGAGGACACCGGCGCGATCCTGTGCGACGAGTCGAGGTGTGTTGGCTGCTGGATGTGCGTCATGGTCTGCCCGTTTGGCGCCATCCAGCGCAACGTCGTCGGACGCCGTGTCGCCTCCAAGTGCGACCTGTGCTACGGCAACGAGGTGCCCGTCTGCGTGGCCCACTGCCCCAACGAAGCCCTCTTGTTCGTCGAGGAGATGCCGCCCGATGCCAGAACCGCCTAGAGGAGATGCGCCCATGCGCTACGTGATCATTGGCAACTCGGCTGCTGCCGTCGGAGCGATCGAGGCGATCCGCCAACGCGACCGGCAGAACCCGATCACGGTCATCGCGGACGAACCACACCACGTCTACTCGCGCCCCCTGATCTCCTATCTGCTCGGCAGGGCAGTCGAGGAATCGCGCATGACCTACCGTCCCGCTGACTTTTACGAACGGCACAACGTGGAGACCATGCTCGGCGCCGAGGTAGTCGAGATCGACACGGCTGCCAAGGCGCTGTCCCTCGCAGGTGGAGGGCGCGTGCCCTACGACCGGCTGCTGATCGCCACCGGTGGCAAGCCATTCGTGCCCCCCCTTCCAGGGAGCAGCCTGGAGGGAGTCCACACCTTTACTACCTGGGAGGACGCACGTCAGATCGACCGCTACATCCAGGACGCTGGCGTCGCGTCCGCGCTCGTCGTCGGCGGAGGCCTGATCGGGCTCAAGACGGCTGAGGCCCTGATCGCGCGCGGCATCTCGATCACGCTCGTTGAGCTGGCGGATCGCATCCTGAGCGCCACCTTTGACCGCACCGCCTCCAAGATGGCGGAGACGATCCTGCGCCGCGAGCACGTCGACGTGCGGACCAGCGCCACCGTGGAAGAGATCATCGGTCGCGGCGGGCGCGTCGACCACGCCGTGCTCCGCGATGGCGAGCGCGTCGACTGTGACCTGGTGGTCTTTGCTATCGGGGTGCGACCCAACACCGGTCTGATCCCCGCGGGCGCCGGGATCGAGGTCGACCGCGGCATCTGTGTCGACCGTAGCATGCAGACCACCGTCGCGGGCGTCTATGCCGCCGGCGACTGTGCGCAGGCCTATGACATGCTGATCGATGCCCGCCGCCCGATCGCCATCTGGCCCAACGCCTACCGGCAGGGCTACATCGCCGGCAGCAACATGGCAGGTCTGTCGCGGCGCTATGAGGGCAGCTTCCCAATGAACTCGATCGAGATCTGCGGCGTGCCCACCATCTCGGTTGGCCTCACCGACCCGCCGCGCAATCAGGAAAGCTACGAGATCCTCGACAAGTACGATCGCGAGGCACTGACCTACAAAAAGCTGGTCCTACATCACAACCGGCTGGTCGGCGCGATCTTTGTCGGCAACATCGACCGAGCAGGGATCTACACGGGCCTGATTCGCGAACGCGTAGACGTCAGGCCCTTCGTAGAGCACCTGCTGTCGGGCAGCTTTGGCCTCATCTCGCTCCCCGGCGACTACCGCAAGCACCTCGTCGTCGGCGACGGCATGGAGGTCTAGCCAATGGGGGTACACATGAGCGTGACCTGGCTAGAGAACCGCTATGGGGAGGACAAGGTCTACGACGCCTGCGGCTTGATCGGGATCATGGACGTTACCGGGGAGCGGTTCTCCGGACACGACATCGTCGCGGGCATCGTCAACATGACCGAACGTGGCAACGGTCTGGGGTCGGGCTATGCCGCCTATGGCTGCTACCCAGACTATGCTGACTGCTATGCCTTCCACGTCATGTACACAAACCCCGACAGCCGTCCCCAGGTCGAGGCCCTTCTGCGCACCGACTTTATCATGGTGCACGACGAGGAGGTGCCCCATGACCCGACCCCTGGACTGCGCCACACGCCGCTGATCTGGCGCTACTTCCTGCGCGTCGATGAACGCGACGAGGCCCGTGAGCCAAAGGACGAGGCAGAGTACATTGTCGGCAAGGTCATGGCGGTCAACACAGCTGGGCTCGGAGCGTACATCTATGGCAGCGGCAAGAACGTCGGCGTGTTCAAGGGCGTTGGCTTCCCGGAGCAGATCGCCGAGTACTTTTGCATCCGAGCCTACCATGCGTACATGTGGACGGCTCACAACCGGTTCCCAACCAACACCCCGGGCTGGTGGGGCGGCGCTCACCCCTTTGCCCTCCTCGACTGGACCGTCGTCCACAACGGCGAGGTCTCGTCCTATGGCACCAACCGGCGCTACCTCGAGATGCAAGGCTACCACTGCACGATGCGCACCGACACCGAGGTCATGGCTTACGCCGCTGACCTGCTCATGCGCCGCCACAGGCTTCCCGTCGAGCTCGCCGCCCGCGTCATGGCGCCCCCGCTCTGGTCCGAGATCGAGCGCATGGCGCCGCGGGAGCGCCGGATCGCCCAGACACTGCGCCAAGTCTACCCCAGCCTGCTGATCAACGGCCCGTTCACCGTGATCGTTGCCCGCCAGGGCGAGATGATCGGCCTGACGGACCGGATCCGGCTGCGACCCCTCGTCGCCGCCGCGCGCGGTTCCCGGCTCTACCTGTCTTCCGAGGAGGCGCCCATCCGCCTCATCAGCCAGGAGCTCGACAGGGTGTGGACGCCGGTGGGCGGCGAGCCCGTGGTCGGTCGCCTGGGGATGTCGCCCGCCCCGCACCGAGCGCCCGTTTCACCGCAGGCGCCGGTGCACGTGTCCCGGTAACGGAGGAGAGAACCCGATGGAGAGCGTCCAGTCCGTCCTACAGATCGACGCCATCCGCCTGCACTACCGCGAGCTGAACGCGATGCTGCGCCAAGCTGTGCGAGATGGCGTCACGCGGGTGGAGGTGAGCAATGTGTACGGGCAGCGGTATCTCGGCACCGACCTGCACCAGCCTGTCGAGATCCACATACACGGCACGCCGGGGAACGACCTCGCCTCCTTCATGGATGGGCCGCAGATCGTCGTCCACGGCAACGCCCAGGATGGCTGCGGCAACACGATGAACGGGGGTGAGGTCATCATCCACGGGCGCGCCGGCGACGCAACCGGACACTCTATGCGCGCCGGCAGGATCTTTGTGCGCGACGACGTGGGCTATCGCGTCGCGATCCACATGAAGGAGTATCAGGGCAAGCGTCCGGTGGTCATCATCGGGGGCACGGCGCAGCACTTCCTGGGCGAGTACATGGCTGGGGGTATCCTGATCGTCCTCGGCTTGACCCTGCAGCCTGGTGAGCGCCACACGGCGAGCTACATCGGTACGGGCATGCACGGGGGCGTGATGTACATCCGCGGCGAGCTGGACGCGTACCAGCTCGGTCGAGAAGTGGGCGCGCTCCCCCTAGACGGAGCCGACCAGGCGCTGCTCGAGCAGCAGGTAGGCGACTTTGCGCGCTGCTTTGGCTACGACGCGCGCGATATCCTGAGCCATCCCTTCACCAAGCTCGTGCCGCTCTCGCGCCGTCCGTACGGCAGGCTCTACGCGTACTAAGGCTCCCCCGGCGCCCCTACGGGCGGGCTCTCCACCGCTACGCCGCCGCTGATCGCCTTGGCGGCAGCGGCGGCGCGCGTGTGCACCTCGAGCTTGTCAAAGATCGCTTTCAAATGGCGCTTGACGGTATTCGTCGTGATCACCAGCGCCGCGGCGATCTCTTTGTTCGTCATGCCCTGTGCCACCAGCTCGAGCACCTTGCGCTCTCGCTCAGTGAGCCGAACCAGTTCGCTTCCCAGCGCACTGGCAGCGCGCGCGTCGCGCAAGGCTTGCATGAACGCGCGCCGGTCAAAGGCCTGCTTTTCGACATAAGCCAGGACGCCTTGCTCTGCATAGGCGCGCTCGATCGCTTCCGGCTCGGTCACGCCGCTGACCACGATCGCTGGCACGCCCGCTTCGCGCGCGCTGTCGAGCAACCGGTATCCGTCGAGCTGCCGACCCGCCAGAACGCCGGACCCTACGGGCCCATCCTTGCCGGATAGCGACAGATCGACGACGGCAAGTGCATACCGCTCTCGGCGCAGGCATCCCAGCGCCTCACCGTAGCTCCCGCATGCGCGCACCTGGTACCCGCCGTCCTCCACCATCTCTGTCAGCAGGGCCCGCCAGCTCGCATCGTCCTCCACCACCAGCACGACGCCCAGCGGCGCGGGCTCGCCTGCGGGCGCGCCCCCAGACGCGGGCTCTGCCCCCCGCTCTGCCTGCAACGAGTCCGGTGCACCCCCCGCACCGAGCGGCGCTGCGCGCGCCAGCGCCTGCCCGATCAGCTCGCGGAACTGCGCGCGGCTAAAGGATGCCTTGCGCAGACAAGTCAGCGCCCCGTGCTCGGTCAGCGCGCTGACGGCGATCTCGACCGTCGCGAACCCGGTCAGCATGATCGCCGCACAGCCTGGGTCCTGGCGCCGGATCGCGTCCAGCACGCGCAGCCCATCCTGGTTGCCGTACTCGCCCGCGCCCAGCGACAGATCGACGACTGCCACCCGGTGCGGCCTTTCGCGAAGCAGTGCGGTCGCGGCGGATAGGCTTTCGGCGACCTCGACCTCGAGTCCCTCGTCCACCAGGATCTCGCTCAGGATCTGCTGCCATGACCGGTCATCCTCGACGATCAGGGCGCGAAGAGGTGTGGGGTTCACGCCGCTTCCTCCGCGCGCGGCAAGCGCAGGCGAAAGGTCGTGCCGTGTACCCCGTCGCTGTGCACCGTGACCGCGCCCCCGAGCCGCATCATCAACGTCTTGACCCACCACAGCCCAAACCCGAGCTTGCCGCACCGCGCCGCCGCGCGCCCGGTATAGTCGAACTCAAAGATGCGATCGTGCAGCTCTCCCGCGATCCCGGGACCCGTGTCGGTAACCGAGACAACCACCCATCTCCCTTCAGCCCGCCCATCGACCTCGATCACGCCCGCGCCGTCCATGGCATCCGCAGCGTTCTCAAACAGGTTGCGGAAGACAAATGCCAGGCTCTGCTCCCCTGCGAGGACCCTGGGCAGGCCCTCCAGCCCGTGCACGTGCACGACGACCCCCTCCGGGAGGCCTGCCGCCGCAGTCGCTGCAGCCGCACAGGCACGCACGTCCACTGCACTGCGACGGATCGGGCGCAAGTGCGAGAGGCTCTCCCGCACCGTGTCCATGGCTTCCATCGCGCTTTGCTCGATCTGCCACAAGTTCGCACGTAGGTAGGCATCGCTCGACAGCGCTGCCGCGCACTTGGACTCGATCCCCTGCACGCGGACCGGGATCGTCCCCACCTTGTTGTTGAGGTGGTGCAGCACGTTCGCCGCGATGTCGCCGATCGCGGCAAAGGTCTCAGCGACCGCCTGTCGCTCCTGCGCCGTGCGCAACGCCTCCTGGCGCTCCGCGTTGTGCACTGCAAGCGCCGCATAGTGAGCTAGGCATGTCAGCACCTTCTCGTCCCACACCGAGTCAGCGAACCCTCCCGCCTCGCGTCCCGTGCTGTAGACGCTGAACGCCCCGATCGGCCCTGGATCCCCGCTCGAGTGCAGCGGCACGATCAGCGCCCGGCGCCAGTTCTGTACGTGAGCCAGGTCGGGGCGATGGAAACGTGGGTCAGTCTGCACGTCGTCCGTGGTCGCCGGCGCCCCGGTCACAACCGCCTGACCGGTTAGGCTGCCGTGCAGCGGTAGGCGTTCCCCGTGACGGTGCCCAGCGCTCGCCGCCTGCAGGACCAGCTCGTCGCCGTGCACGGTCCAGATCGCACTCGCCGCAGCGTTCAAGAGATCGCACGCCGCATCGACGAGGTGAGCCAGCACGTCCGCGCACGGCTCGACCGGGAGCAGTTGGGCGACCTCCTGCAGCGCGTCGAGGAGCCGCACCTCCTGGATCGAGATCACGGCTTGTGTTGCCAACGACTGCAGGAGCAGGCTGTCCTGCTCGCTGAACGCGCCCACCTCTGGGCTCTCCAGGTTGAGCACGCCTTCCAGCCGCCCGTTTGCGCCGATCAGCGGCACCGCCAGTTCGCTGCGCATCTTGAGGTCGGCGTCGAGCGGGTAGTAGATCTCGTTCCACGGGGCGACGAGCAGATCCGCGATGCAGACTGCCTCGCGGTGTGAGGCCACCCACCCCATGACGCTCGGCTGCCCCATAGGCAGCGCCTCGACCATGGGCCGGGCGAGGTGTTCGCCGGCGACGGCGTGCGTGACCAGGTTCTGCCCGCTGCGGTCAAGCAGTCGAAAGATGCCATAGTGTGCCCCGGTCACCTCGAGCGCCATCTCCAAGATCGCGTCCAGGGTCTGGCGCAAGCCCCGCCGCGACGAGATCAGCAGCCCCGCGCGCCCCAGGCGAGCCAGCTCTCCTTCTCGACGCTCCAGGTCGCGCTGTACCGTCGCCAACTGCCGCGCCTGATAGATCGCCATCGCAGCCTGGTTGACAAAGCTGCCCAGCAGCAGCAGCTCGAATCGCCCAAAGCGCCGGTCCTGGTGCAGGTACACGTACAGGGCCCCGACCGCCTGACCCGCGGCGAGCAGCGGGAAACACGCCACCGCTCCTGCCCCCGCCTCCGCCTTTGCTGGGTGGAGACCCAGATCGGCTTCCTCGTATGACAGAATGCGCCGTCCTTGGCGTATCGCGCGCATCCCGAACCCGTCCGGGCGAGGCGCATCGCCCGGCGTTCCCGCTTGGACCGCGACGGGCGCCTCACCCGCCGACACGCGTGACCCGAGGTCGAAAGCCTCTGCCCGCTGATCGTAGGCATAGATCACGGCAGAAGCCCCGGGCAGCACCTGGAGCGCGCTCTCGGCGATCAGCTGCAGGGTCGCTTTCACCTGGTCTCTGTCGCGCGGCGCGGCGCCCGTTCCTTCGCGCACGCCTAACCCGTTGATCGCCGCCCCGATCTCGGTCAGGCTCTCCAGTGCGTGCAGGACGCGCGGATCGATTCTCTCCAGGTCAACGTCGGTGAGCACGGGCATCCTAGGTTTGCTTCGCTCGGACATACCCCCATCCTCCGCAGCTGCGGTTCGATGGGGGTATTGTAGCACATGCACAGGTTCGGCTCAAGCCAAACCCGCGGGTCTAGATGTCATAGTACAGCGTGAACTCGTGTGGGTGAGGCCGCATCCGCACCGGGTCGACCTCCGCTTCGCGCTTGTAGGCAACGTACGCCTCCAGCAGGTCCTCTGTGAACACGTCCCCCTTGAGCAGGAATTCATAGTCCGCTTCCAGTGCAGACAGCACCGCTGCCAGGGAGCCGGGCACTTGCTTGACCTGAGCTGCCTCCTCCGGCGGGAGGTCGTACAGGTCCTTATCCATCGGCGGACCCGGGTCGATCTGGTTCTGAACGCCGTCGAGGCCCGCCATCAGCAGCGCCGCGAAGCACAGGTAGGGGTTCGCGGATGGGTCGGGTGCCCGGAACTCGACCCGCTTGGCCCTCGGGCTCTTGGAGTACATCGGGATGCGGCACACCGCGGAGCGGTTGCGCTGCGAGTACGCCAGGTTCACCGGCGCCTCGAAACCGGGGACCAGCCGCCGGTAAGAGTTGGTGGTAGGCGCGACGATCGCCAGCAGCGCCGGCGCGTGCTTGAGCAAGCCTCCGATGTAGTACCGCGCTGTCTCGGAGAGCTGCGCATAGCCCGCTTCGTCAAAGAACACGTTGGTCTCCCCATTCCACAGGCTCTGGTGGACGTGCATCCCGCTCCCGTTGTCCTGGAAGAGCGGCTTGGGCATGAACGTCGCCGTCAGCCCGTTCTGTCGCGCCACGTTCTTGGCCAAGTACTTGTAGATCATGATGCTGTCAGCCATCTTGAGCAACGTCCCGAAGCGCAGATCGATCTCGGTCTGCCCAGCGGTCGCCACTTCGTGATGGTGCACCTCGACCGGGACCCCAACCGCCTCGAGCGCCAGAACGATCTTGCTCCGCACATCCTGCTTGGTATCGGTGGGCGGCACGGGGAAATAGCCGCGCTTGGGCGGGATCTGGGCGCCCTTGCTCCCCTCCAAGCCGCTGTTCCACCACCCTTCCGCGCTGTCGATATAGTAAAACGCCGAGTTGGTCGACCCGCCATAACGCACGCTGTCAAGGAGAAAGAACTCTGCCTCCGGTCCCCAGTAGCTGACCTCGGCGATCCCAGTCTGCTTGAGGTACACCTCAGCCTTCCGAGCCACGTAGCGCGGGTCGCGGGTGTACGGCTGGCGCGTCACCGGATCATAGATGTCACAGCTGATCACCATCGTCGAGATCTCAAAGATCGGGTCGAGGAACGCCGTCGTCGGGTCGGGGATCAGGATCATGTCCGACTCGTGGATCTCTTGGAAAGCCCGGATCGAAGAGCCGTCGAACCCGATGCCCTCCTCGAACAACTCCGCCGTGAGCTCACGTACGGGCAGGCTAAAGTGGTGCCACATCCCCAGCAGATCCGTGAACCGCAGGTCCACCATCTGCACGCTCTTCCCCATCTCCAGCACGTCCGCCACCGTCTTTCCCATCGTCCCCATTCTCCTTTGCCTGGTCTGGTCCGAGCACACACGTCACACGCCCCCATGATATACTGCCGCCCCCGCCCCGTCTAGTACCCAAACGGGTCATCTTTTGACAGCGCCATCGTGACCCCCTATAATGATGCCCACGCGTATCCACCACCTGCAAGGAGACATCTACACCCTTGGCTGCGGAGCGGGCAAGCGAGACCCTGATCGCCGACATGCTCTCCCCGGTCGCCTTTGCCGAACCGTGCGCTGCGCACGAGCGCGTGCTGCGGATCGTCGCGGGGTCGCTGCCCGCGCCGCCGCTGCGCGACTTTCTGGCTCACCTTGCAGCTGCTCTGTCTACTGCCGCGGGCCCAGACCGCGTGCTGGTCAGCCTGGAGCGCTTTCTCGCCAGCAGCAGCGGCGACAGGCTGGGCTATCTGGCGCGCCACCCACGCGCGATCGAGATCCTCGTCTCGCTCTTTGCGGGCAGCCAGTTCCTGACCGAGATCTTGCTCCGCAACCCAGAGTACCTGGCGCAGCTCGTCCAGTACCGGAGCCTCTCGCAGCCCAAGTCGCTGGCGACCTATTGCGCCGAGGCCCGTTCGTGCATTCGCCCGCCCGGCGAGGACGCACCACCCGCGGTGCTGCGCGCACAGTGGGTCGCTGACCTCGACGCTGTGCGGCGCTACCAGCGCTCGGAGCTCCTGCGCATTGGCGCCTGTGACCTGCTCGACCTCTACGACCTGCCCGTCGTTACACAGCAGCTCTCCCATCTCGCCGAGGCGCTCGTCCGCGCCTGTCTGTCGCTTGCTTCCCACCACGTGGGCATCCCGGCGCGTGGGTTCAGCGTGGTCGCCATGGGCAAGCTGGGCGGCAGCGAGCTGAACTACAGCTCAGACATCGACCTGCTTTTCCTCGCCGCCACAGACCCCACCGACTATGTCCGGCTGGGAGAGCGGCTGATCGAGGCGCTCACACACGTGACGCCTGAGGGCTTTCTCTATCGGGTCGACATGCGGCTCCGCCCGTGGGGGCAGGTAGGCGCCCTCGTCTCGTCCGTCGACGGCTACCTGTCCTACTTGGAGCAACACGCGCGCCTCTGGGAAAAGCAGGCCCTGCTCAAGGCGCGCCACATCGCCGGCGACGCGTGCGTCGCCGATGGCTTTCTGGCGCGCATCGAGCCGCTCGTCTTTGGCGGAGAGCCACACGCAGTGCGCGCCGACGTCTTTGCTATGAAGCAGCGCACCGAGCAGCTCCTCCGCGAGCGCGGGCGCGCTTGGGGCGAGGTCAAGCTGGGCGAGGGTTCGATCCGCGACGTCGAGTTCGTCGCTCAGTACCTGCAGCTCGCACACGGCGCAGCCCATCCCGAGGTCCGGAGCCGCAACACGGTCGACGCGCTCGTGCGGCTCACGGCGCACGGGCTGCTCGACGTGGACGAGTGCCGCGTCTTGCGCGACGGCTATGTGCTGCTCCGCACGATCGAGCACTACCTGCAGATGATGCACTACCGCCAGACACACGCGCTCCCAGAGGACGCCGGCGCACTGTCGCAGCTCGCGCGCCGACTGGGCTTTGCCGGCTCGAGGGCGGGCGCTGCACTGTTGGCCCGCTACGAGCAGTACCGGGGCGCGATCCGCGACATCTATCTCTCACACCTGGGAAGCGACGACATGGCAACGATTGGAAAACCTAGCGCAGCGGGGACCGGCTTAGAGGTGGGGCAGCACGTGGCTCGCATGGACCCATCCTACAGCGAGGCCTTTGCCGACGGCGAGATCCAGCTCCACGCCACGCTCGCCGCGCAGCTAGACGCCGATCATCTCGTAGAGGTCCACGCGATCCCGCTCGAACGGGGACGGTGGAAGGTGACCGTCGTCGGCTATGACTTCCCGGGCGAGCTGTCCCTGATCTGCGGACTGCTCTTCGCGCACGGGTTGAGCATCGAGGACGGCGACGTCTTTACGTACGAGCCGGTCGAGGCCCCGCCGCTCGCGGACCAGGCCCGACCATCTGCCGACCGGCGCCGCAAGATCGTGGACGTGTTCACCGTCCGCCCCGAAGCAGGCCCCGTTTCCCAGGGCACGTGGGTGCGGTACAACGCAGAGCTGGGGGAACTGCTCGAGCTCATGCAAGCCGGGCAGCAGACCGAGGCGCACGGCAAGCTGGTGCGCGGCGTCGCCGCCGCCTTGCGCGACATCGCAGCGCCTTCCGCGACCCTCTATCCGGTCGAGATCGAGGTCGACAACGATACGTCCGAGGCGTACACGCTGCTCCGCATCGACGCGCCGGACACGATCGGCTTCCTGTACGAGTTCACCAACGCACTCGCCCTGAGCCGGATCTACATCGCCCGGGTCGTCGTCGCTTCGGTTGGGGGGCGCGCGCACGACGTGCTCTATGTCACCGACGCTCGCGGGCACAAGATCACGTCGGCGCGCGGACAGCGCGAGCTGCGCGCCGCCACGGTGCTGATCAAACACTTTACGCACCTGCTCCCGATCGTGCCTAACCCCGAGTCTGCGCTGATCCACTTTCGCCAGTTCATCGGCGAGCTCTTTCGTCGCTCCGATTGGCCGGACGAGCTTACCTCGCTCGAACGTCCCGAGGTGCTCAACGCCCTGGCGCGGCTGCTCGGCGTCAGCGACTTTCTCTGGAATGACTTTCTCCGCATGCAGTACGCGAACCTCTTCCCCGTCGTGCGCGACGTGGACGCACTGCAGACCGCCAAGTGGCGCGAGCAACTGCAAACCGATCTCCAAGCCGCCCTGCTGCCCGTCCACGCCGGGCCCCAGGCCCGCGACGACAGCGCACCCTGGCGCGAGGTGTTGAACGACTTTAAGGATCGCGAGATGTTCCGCATCGACATGCGGCACATCCTCGGCCACACGCAGGAGTTCTGGGACTTTGCCGGGGAGCTGACCGACCTGGTCGAGGTCGTCGTGAACGCCGCCTACCACCTGTGCCACGAGGACCTGCGCGCCCAGTATGGCGCCCCGTGCCTAGAGGATGGCTCGATCAGCGAGATGAGCGTCTGTGCGCTGGGCAAGTGCGGCGGGCGCGAGCTTGGCTTTGCCTCCGACATCGAGTTGATGTTTGTCTATGCCGGCAACGGCAGCACAACGGGCCCCAAAGTCATCACGACTGCCGAGTTCTACGAGATGCTCGTCCGCGACTTCGTGCGCGCGATCCGCGCCAGGAGGGAAGGGATCTTTGAGATCGACCTGCAGCTCCGTCCTTACGGCAAGTCTGGGAGCATGGCGGTCTCGCTCGAGTCCTTCCGGCGCTACTACACGCCCGATGGCCCCGCGTGGGCGTACGAGCGGCAGGCCCTGGTCAAGATGCGGCCCATCGCTGGCAGCGTCGAGTTGGGACACCGGGTGGTCGCCCTGCGCGATGCGTTCGCCTACGACGGTCAGCCCTTTGACGTCACCGCCATGCGCGCCATGCGAGAGCGGCAGATCCGCCACCTCGTCACCGGCGGGACATTCAACGCCAAGTTCAGCCCGGGCGGGCTCGTCGACGTCGAGTACCTGGTCGAGGGCTTGCAGATTACCTACGGGCACGCCGATCCGGGCCTGCGCCAGACCAATATTCGCCAAGCCATGGCGGCGCTGGCAGACGCCGGTATCCTTGCCGCGGAAGACTATGCCCGGTTGCGCCGGGCGCACACCTTCCTGCGCTGGCTGATCGATGGCCTACGCATGGTCCGCGGCAACGCCAGGGACCTTACCGTGCCGCCGCCAGACAGCGAGGCCTTTGCCTTTCTCTCCCGCCGCCTGCGATACGCCCGTGTGGAGGATCTGCGCAGCGATATGGCGCACCACACCACGTCTGTCCAGGAACTGAACCAGCGCCTCCTCGGCGCGTGATGCGCACACCCGGAACCACCCTGCCCTCGCGGGCCTCCGATCCTACTGCAGGGGCGCGTACGACAGCCGCATCGCGAACTGGACATCTCGCTCGGGCGGCAAATCCACCGTCAGCCGCTTCAGCACGCCTGCCTTGCGGTTGGCGAGGCTCTCCCGCTCGAGATTGGCCAACGAGAACACGGCGCCATGCGGGGCCTCGATCGCTGCATGCAGTACCCCCCTCTCACCCCGGATCAGCGCCTCTCCCCGATCGACCTCGACGTCGAGCCAGGTCACGAACGCTTCTTCGATCGACGCGGGTGCGGCGCTGAACGCGTATACGTCCGTGAGGGTCACGCTCGCTTGTTCCAAACCTGGCCCGCCGATCGTCATCTCGCGGTTCAAGTTGCGCAGGGCGCGCACCTGGTACGCACCGCTCATCTCGACGGCGGCGCGCTTGGGCGTCTCGTCGGGCGCGTACGCCGTGACCTTGCCCTCGAAAGAGCGACCGGCGGACTGCAGCGCACCGTCCACTACCGGCACGCTGTGACCGAACGAGTTGGTAAAGGCATTCTCGTACCGTTCGCTCCCAAAGTACTGGCGCGTGTACAAGCCGGCGCCAGGATCGCACAGGAATGTCTCCCCACCCGCGTGCACGATGAACGATCCCACGTCGTTGTGGTTGTGGTTCTCGTCATTGTGGCCTGCCTTCAGGACCACGACCAGCGGCGCCCCGCCATCGACCTGCAACACAAGGCGCACGATACCGGCGTCCGCGAGGTGCACGTCGTGAAGCGCGACCTCGTCGGGCCACGACTCGTCCCACCAGGCCATGGTCCGCAGGGCCATCGCCAACCGCATCGGCAGGCTTGTCTGCATCCCGGGCCCAGCCAGGATCTGCGCCACATCGCGCTCGCCCGTGCGCTCTGCGATCCACGTCACGAGTCCAGGATGAAAGCTGTGCGCCTCCGCGCTGTCGGAAAAGCTCGCGAATCGGCCCGGCGAGAGCATCACCGCGAGCGGGTATCGCGCGATCGCGCCCAGTTCGGGCACACCTGCCAGCAGGTCGATTTCGCCCTTGGTGCGCTGGCGCAGCAGCTCGCCCAAGCAGACCACGTTCATCAACCCGTACTGCCAGTACCCGACCCCCTCGGTAGACGCCCCATCTGGCTCGAACGCCTCCGCCACGTATACCTTGATACCCGCCAGCGCCAGCGCGAGGGCCTCCGCAAGCCGGCGGTTGTCGCGCTCGAGCAGCAGAAACGTGCTCCCCACCGCGCCGTTACACACCCCGTTCCAGTTGTTGCTCCCCTTGTACCACCAGTACCTGTCGTGATCGGCCATGTAGGGAGCCAACACCCGTTCCTCGATCTCGCGCTCGACTCGCGCGATCACCTTGGGGTCCAGTGCATCGGCCAAGAGCGTCACGGTCTCAGCCAAGTGGAAGGCGGTTTCGGAGCTAAACAGATCGACGCCGATCGGCGCGTGCGCTGGCACCACCCAGTCCGACTCTTCGCAGATCGCCCACAGGTAGTCGTGGATCACCTCCAGGCTGCGTCCCTGCAGCAGCAGCGAGATCGTGGCTGCCGTCAGGTTGCGCCGCTTGTCAAAGTAGGGATCCTCGTACCCGCTGCGTTGCCCGGTGCGCTCGAACTCGCCGTACAGCGTGTACGTCGTCTGTGGGATCGGGTAGTAGCCGCCCGACCGCCGGCGGACGCCCCGCACGTACCACTGCGCCGCCATCCTCTCGCCCAGGCGCTCGGGGTCTGCACGTGCAGCGTCGAGCTCGGGGTAGAGCGCCCACCCCGGCGCGGTGCGCTCCAGGACCGCGAGGATCTCCGACGCAGGCAGAAAGGGCGTCCCCGCCCTCCCCTGCGGGCTCGGCTCTCGTCCACCCGTCGGATCCCGTTCGACGACCGTCGGCGCAGGCGTGGTCTCGCTCTCCTGGGGCTGCCGCGCCCGGCACGCCGCCTGCCACAGCCCCGCTGCGGCACAGCCCATCCGCGCGATGAACGCACGACGAGACAGTCCGCTCGCACCGGCGCTTTCGTTCCTCTTTGCACTCACGACGCTTACACCTCCCTGTCAGCGACCACAACTCCTGCCAACGTCCGCTCTCCGCCTGAGCCGTCGTGCGACCCGCGCGATCGTGCCCCGATTATCCACGTTTCCCGGGCGCCGTCAAGCGAGTTGACAACCTGCGCCCGTCGATGTAGAGTATCTGGCGAACTGGGTTGTCCTGTTCGCTGCGAGACGCCGCGACGCGGGCCCCACGCCTTGTGACGCCGGAGCGACGTCGATCAGGACAGCGGTTTGAGGCGCGGCGGCATCGCGCCAGCTATGCCGAACACCGCCTCGCGGCGACGTGCGAGCGCCGCGTCACGGAGGATCAGGAGGACGCATGATCGTCAGGAGAAACCAGATCGAGGCTACCGGCGGTCGAAGGCCCTACCCGCTAGGTGAGACGCGGGTCGAGGTGGCGCACTGGGTCGAGCGGGTCACGACCCCCGAGAACCCCTTCGGCCCGCACGCGCACGAGAAACCAGAGCTGTGGTACATCGTCTCGGGGCAGGCGATCGTCAGCATGGACGGGACGGACCACCTGGTCGAGGCTGGAGACCTGATCGTCATCGAACCGTGGGCGGAACACGGGCTGCGCGTCGAGCGCGAAGCGACGTGGCTCTGCCTCGGCTAGACACGAGCCCGCCTCGAGTCGGCTGGTGTGCGGTGGCGACGCCGCGACTACAGCTGCGCTCGTCTCACGCTGCTCGCGCGCACTGCACAGTCGGGCGTCGCCGTCGCATCCCGTCGCACACGTGCGGTCCGTCGCACAGGTGCGGTCCGTCGCACAGGTGCGGTCCGTCGCACAGATGCGGTCCGTCACACAGATGCGGTCCGTCACACGTGTGCGGTCGCCTGAGCCTACTTTTTCCTGATCGTCGACAAGCCAAACGGCACGTACAGCGGGCAGAACCCGATCAGGCCCGTCACGACGAACACCACTGCCAGGATCCCGAGGATCACCGCAGCTACCCCCGAGATGGCGTTGGTCAGGTACAGGATCAAGACCACGATCGCCAGCAAGACACGCAACACCCGATCGAGCATTCCCATGTTCTTTCTCATCGCAGTCCTCCTCGTTGATGCGACACCCACCCTTGTGTGGGATAGACGTCGGACCTCATCCAGTATCGGCGCACCCCGCTGAGTGGGCGCCCCTATGCGCCACGTCGAATGCGTCTCCTTGGCGCATCGATCCGACATATACATGGTCGCGATTGGACGCGCGCATCTTACGCACATACCACGCAATCGCGACCCATGGATCACTTGCGCTGGCGCGCGCGGCGCTTGGCTTCGCGCAGGCGGTCCAGCGTGTCGCCCTGCTCGGGCGCAGCGCCCGTACCTTGCTCTGCCGGCTCGCTCTGCGACATGCCGCCCTCCTCCGCCGCGCCCTCACTGTGCTCCACCGGCTCTCCCCTCGGCGCAGGCGAGCCCTCCGTCTCCTGCGGCTGCCGCGCCGGGCCAGACCGCCACGCGCGAGCCCGGTCGCGCGCCGCAAACAGCGGGCCCAGGACCCGCTCCCGCTGCATCGCCGGTCGCCGCAGCGTTTCGACGCGCCCCCGGACCCATGACCAGGCCTTGCGCAGGTCTCTCGGTCCGAGCATCACCCGCCGCACGGCAATATCCAGCGGAAAGAGCAGCGTGACCAGGAGCAGCAGAGGGCGCCAGACCTCCCGCGCCAGGTCGGTCGCAGGCAGATCGTGCAGGAACACGCTCGCCAGCTCTTCCAGCTCGCCGCCGCCGGTCCGGCGCGCCAGCTCGCCCAGCAGTGTCCGGTCTGTGCCCGTCGTCCTGTACTCTGGCGAATAGGGCACCACGAGGCCCAGCGTCTCCTGCCCGAGGATCTGATCGCCCTCGCGCGCCTCGACGCGCACCAGGTATGTCCCTGCCGCAGAGAGCAGAGCCGCTGCCTCGTACTGCCCCGCTCCGACCTGATCCAGCCGTATCTCGCTCCGCGCCAGGTCGGGGCCGATCAGCGCCGCCCGGACATCGAGATAGTTGCGCGGACCGCCGTCCTCATCGACCAGTTCCACGCGCACCACAGCCCCGTCGTCCGCCAGCATTGCCTCGGCTTGCATGCCCTCCACGGCAGGGGCGGGCAGCGTCCATGCGACTACCTGCGAGGCGAAGCGCGGAAAGTCGTCCCACGTCACCCACGACGTGGCCCACTGCGCCTTGATGTCAGACGTCCACGCCGCGCTCCGGCCCAGCCCATACTGCCACGTAGCGAGAAGAGGGTCGCCGCGCGGCGTGCGCAGCAGCACCCGCGCCGTCCCCTTGGGCGTGGTCCCGTTGTAGCCGAGCAGCGCGGGCAGTCTCGTCACGTCCAGGCCACTCAGCACGGAGCTTGTCGCTGCTGGCAGCGGATAGAATGGTTCTTCGACAATGTACTCGCCTACGGCACGGACCGTCTCTTTGAGGAAAAAGTCCGGGACGCGCAGGACGTCGACCGCTGGGTAGTACCGCCCGCCGCCCTGACCTGCCAGCTCCGCCAGGTACTCCGCCGAACCCCCACCGGCGGCGACGACGCTCAGCGTCACCCCACTCTCCCGCATCGCCATCGCCTGCTCCGCCACCGTCCCCTCGCGTATCCAGCCATCCGTCATCAGGATCACGTGCTTGAAACGCGCCTCCACGTCCTGCAGGGCCTCGTACGCCGCCTCGACGCCAGCGCGCATGTTGGTCTGCCCTGCCGCCTGCATGCCGCCGATCGATCGCTCGAGCGCGATCACGTCGACCACCTGCTGCACGTCGAGCGCCCACCAAGCCGACTCGTCGAACGCCACCACGCCCAGGTAGTCGCGAGGCCCCAGCGCAGCGGCGGCTCGCATGATCGCCTCCTTGGCAATGTCCACCTTGGGTTGCCCGACCTCGCGCCGCTCGTACGTTTGATAGAGGTCGGGGTTGTCGCAGTGACAGCGTCCCATGCTCCCTGACTTGTCCACGACCAGCACCAGGGCTAAGTTGGGAGATTCCTCTTTCGTCCGCACGTCCATGTCCACCGGCAGCGCGCGCTCCACTGGCGTGCGCAGGTAGCCGCCCGCGCCGTAGGCATCCTCGCCGCCCGTCATGAGCAAGCCATATCCCAGGTCGCGGACGTACACCTCGAGCGCGTCGAGCGCCTCCACAGGCAGCGCGTCCGCGAGGACGTTGACCAGCGCCACGCCGTCATAGCCGACCAGTTCGGGCAGCTCGCTGGGCAGCACCCCCGGGGAGACCACGCGAACCGTCATCTCTGCCGCGCGCAGCGCCGCCGCAAGCTGCGTGGCTTCGCCTGGGGCCCCTTCGACGAGGAGGATGCGCGGTGGACCGAGGACCACCGTGAAGGCTGTCGCTTGGTTGTTCTGTAGCCGCGCGTCCACGTCGGGCACGATCTCGGCGCGGTAGCGATGGAATCCCGCCTCATCCGCCTCGATCGGCACGACGAAGCGGTTGGCGCCGGACACGAGTTGCGTGTCCGCCGAGAACACTAGCCGCCCGTCGGCAAAGACGCGCAGCGATGCCCCCGTCGGCGCTGTGGCGCGCACGACCGCTTCGAGCTCGAAGCGTTGCCCAACGCGCACGTCCGCCGGGGCCCGCAGAGCGTCGATCAGCACCTCGAAATCCCCCTCAGGGCCCTGCAGCGGCATGTACACGAGCTCGATCCCGTGCGCCGCCGCCAGTTCGGCCTGCTGCAGTGCCGCTCCGATGTTCTCTCGCCCGTCCGACAGCAGGATCAGCCGCTTTGCTCCCTCGTCAGGGAAAAGCGCCATCGCCAGCTGCAGCGCCCCGGCGATGTCCGTCCGCGCCGTCACGGGCGCCGACGTGATCGCCGGCAGCAGCGGCTCCTCGGAGGCGATCCGCTCGACCAGCGCGTCCTGCCCGAACACGACGACGGCTGCCCTGTCGCCGCTGGGCAGGCTCTCGATCGCCGCGCGGATCGCACCCTCGCCGCGCGCGCGCTCCTCGACCGGCACGCTGTCCGAGACGTC
The DNA here is from genome assembly GCA_016929775.1 of Anaerolineae bacterium. The sequence goes on along the minus strand of JAFGIE010000018.1, from coordinate 26,572 downwards.
GAGCACAAAAACGGCGGTCAGCGTGTCCGCGCGCGTCCGCAGCTGAACGCCCGACAGCGCGAGCACGAGCATCGCCATGAGGAGCACGCGCAGACCCAAGCCGGCCCAGAACCGTCCGCGCCTCGGGCCACGCCGTCCGGCAAGTGCCAGCGCGATCACCAGAGGTACCAACGCCAGCAGAACGAGCGATCCGGGATGTACGAATGACAGGCTCATCACACTCTAAGACCGACGGCGCGGACTGCGCGCCCGCTCCCCTTTCGTGCGCACGACCCACCCGAGCACGCGCCCTTGGCTACTCACGCTGCCCGTGACCTCGATCTCGCAGCGCGTAGCCAGCTCGCGAGCCGGGCGAGCGCATTCCGGTGATAGACCGCCCACTCGACGACCAACAGCACGAGCGCCGCGTATCCCAGCGGGCGCCACCACTCTCGCCGCGCACGGGCCTCCTCCTCGCCGCCCGTATCTCCCGCTCCCTGAATGGGCAGGGACGCAGCAGGCGCCACATCCGACTCGCGCGGCGCAGCCATGTTGACTGCGAACTGGGCCTCTTTGTCCCCCAGCGCAGCCCTGTACACGCCCAACTGGACCGTATCCGCGAACGTGAACCGACCCTCCGTTGCCTGAACCCGGGTCGCGGCGCCGTCCGGGGCATACACCACCGCCTGCTCGACCCCAGGCGGCGCCAGGAACGAGACTGCCGCGCCGCCCTGAACCTGAGAGGGCAGATCGGCGCCGCCGCCCGGCGCGAGCCAGTCCATCAGGTTCGAGAGAAGCAGGGGAAACGCGATCTGGAGGGGCAGGTCCGAGCGCCGCAGGTCGAATGCGAGCACCGCGATCCGCTGCCCGTCGTGCTCGCCGAGGAAAAGCAGCGGCACACGCTCCTCTCCCACGTCCCCGGCGAGCACCATCCGCGCCCACAGCGGCACGGATACGCGCGCCGCTTCCATGATGCTCACCTGCTCGACGCGAACGTGCGTCACCAGCGGGTCCGCAGCGTTCACTATGCGCGGGACCGGAGAGGCGACCCGCCCCGTCACAGAAAAGTGCGGGGTGCTCTGCGGGGGCGCGATGTAGAACAAGTTGCTCGCCGGCAGCGTCACGGTGGCGGGCACGGTCCCGTCCAGCACGACCAGATCGGGCCTGTCCGCCCCCTCGGGTGCCGCCGCCCAGATCCCCAGCTCAGCCGGCGGGAGCGTGCTCACCTCGAGTCCTGGGAGGAGCGAGAGCGCGGTCTCTAGGAAGAGATTGCCGTCCGTGACCAACGTGACGCGCGCCCGATCCTCCGCGCGATGGACCGTCCATGCCCGGTCGTCGAGCGCCAGCACATCGTCCGGCGCCAACCGAGCCTCGATCACCGTCGCGTCCTGTGGCACGTCCTCGACGACCGTGGCGTACTGCCCCTCCGCCGGGATCACGACGTCGAACGCGCGGATCAGGGCGCCGTCCGCGTGCAGCGTCAGCCGCCGTGCTGCGAGCGCGTCCCCGTGGTTGGCAAGGTGTACGAACGCGGTCAGCGTCTGTCCCCCCGGCGTCTGCCGCAGCGACAACACGTCGATCGCCTGGTTGTCGTCGCTCACCCCCATGGGCACGTAGCGCACCTGTCCCTTGAGGCTCAGTCGTCCAGGCAGATCCACGCCCCCGTCCGAGTAGACCACGATCGCCGTCTCCGGTTGGCGCGCCGCGACGGCAGAGGCCAACTCGAGCGCCGATGCCATGTCGCTGCCTCCCTTCCCCGGTTGGATCGCGTCGATCGCCAGGTGCGCCTGTCGGCGATCGGCGCTCGAGGAGAGGAGCACGCGCGCGCTGCTTCCCGCCACGATCACGGTTACCCGCGCCTGATCGGGCAGCGTGTCGACCAGCCTTCGCCCCTCGAGCTTGGCGGCGCCCAGCCTACTGGGGCTGACATCCGTCGCCGACATGCTCGCCGAGGCATCAAAGACCAAGATCGCCGCCTCGCCGCCCGCGCCCGCCGCCCACGTGAACGGGCGGGCGAGCGCTACGACCATGGCGCCCAGTGCAAGCAGCTGCAGCAACAGCAGCAGGTTCCGCCGCAAGCGCTGCCACGGGGCGTTGGCCTCTACATCGCGCACCATCCGCCGCCACAGGTACGTGCTCGACACGACGCGCTCGGTGCGTCGCAGCCGGAGCAGGTACATCAGCACCACGAGCGGAAACAGGAGCGCAAGCGCGAACGCCGCCGGTGCCAGAAACTGCATGGTCCTCCTCAACGCCGGGCCTGTCGCGTCGCGCAGGCATCGGCTTTTCGTCCCGCGCGGAGCCGTGCTACTTGAGCACGCGACCCCGCCGCAACATCGAGAACAACAGGGCATCCAACGAGACAGACGTCTCCAGGGGGATGTAGCGCATCTCGCGCGCACTGCAGAAGCGGCGTAGCTCCTCACGCCATGCCGCTAGGCTTTGCCTGTAGCGCGCAACCGTAGCCAGGTCCGCCGTGATCTCGACCGGAGGGCCTGCCTCCACGTCGGTCAGCTTGAGGTCGCCCGCAAGATCGGGGTTCACCTCGTCCGGGGAGAGGATGTGCAGCACGGTGACCTCGAACCCACGCCCGGCGAGCGCGCGAAGGCCATCCGTCCAGCCCGCGTCCATCAGGTCCGACAGCAACACCGTTGGCCCCGGGCACGTGGCTGCAGCGGCGTAGGCGCGCAGCTGGCGCCCCAACGACACTGCGCCACCGGGGCGTGCCGCCGCCAGGAACGAGAGCAACGACATCCCATGTCGCTTGCCGCGGCGCGGGGAAAGGAACGCGCCGCCCTTTGCCGACTCACCACCCAGCAGGGTCACCGTGACCTGGTCCAGCCCCGCGAGTGCGACGTAGCCGATCGCGCCCGCCGCGCGCCGCGCATAGTGCAGCTTGTTCGGGTCGCCCCAGTCCATAGAGGCGCTGGCATCCAGCAGCAAATGGACGGTCAGATCCTGTTCCTCGACGAACAACTTGATAAAGAACCGCTCCAGCCGCGCGTACGCGTTCCAGTCGATGCGCCGGAAATCATCGCCCGCCGCGTAGGGCCGATAGTCGGCAAACTCGACCGATTGCCCACGTTTCGGGCTCCGGCGCTCGCCTTGCAGCTGCCCCGCCATCGCGCGCCGGCTCACCAGCGCCAGTCGCTCCAGCTTGCGCAGGAAGGCCTCGTCAAAGAGCGGTATCGCCTGCCGCGACGGCGTGGCGCGCCCCTCCTGAGCCATGTGCTACCCCCTCCGCACGCGCGCGCCTGGGTGGGCCTCACGATCCTCTTCGGGGACAACCTCCGCCAGTAGCTCCTCGATCACGGCGTCCGCTGTGATCCCCTCCGCTTGGGCCTCGAAGCCCAGGATCAGCCGGTGGCGCAGCGCTGGCAGCGCCGCGCGCCGCAGGTCGTCATAGGCCACGTTGTACCGTCCGTCGAGCAACGCCATGATCTTGCCCGCCAGGATCATCGACTGCAGCCCGCGCGGGCTGGCGCCGTACCGCACGTACTGCGTCACCACGCCCGGCGCCTCCCCGTCCTGCGGGTGGGTTGCCTTGAGCAGCCGTGCCCCGTATGCGGTGACGTGATCGGCGATCGGCACGCCCCTTGCCAGGGCCTGCATCGCCACGATCCGCGCCCCATCCGCGACCGGCTCCACCTCGGGAGCGGCGCTGCCCGTCGTGCGGTTGGCGATCTCGACCAGTTCATCCACCGTCGGGTAGGGGACGTCGACCTTGAACGTGAAGCGGTCCAGCTGCGCCTCGGGCAGGGGATACGTGCCTTCCATCTCGAGCGGGTTCTGCGTAGCCAGCACGAAAAAGGGCGCGGGCAGCTGGCGCGTCACCTTGGCTACGGTCACGCTGCGCTCCTGCATCGCTTCCAGCATCGCCGACTGCGTCTTGGGCGTCGCCCGGTTGATCTCGTCCGCCAAGACCAGGTTGGCAAAGATCGGGCCTGCCTCGAACTGGAAACGCCGCCCCCCGCCCTCGTCCTCGACGATCAGGTTGGTGCCCACGATATCGGAAGGCATCAGATCCGGCGTGAACTGGATGCGCGAGAAGGCGCAGTCCACCGCGCGCGCCAGTGTCCGTACGAGCATCGTCTTGCCCAACCCGGGCACGCCCTCCAGCAGCGCATTCCCGCCGGCGAGAAGCGTGATCAACGTATGGCGCACCAGTTCGCGCTGTCCCACGATCACGCGCCCAACCTGCTCCTCGATCGCCGCCGCCGTGCGCCGGAACGCTTCGGCGTCGATCGCATCCTCCTCCCGGACTGTACCTTCCGTCATCGTCTCCGCACTCCCTTCGCTCGCCGCGCGCACCTGGGCCTCACTCTGGCTCCAGCTGCGAAAAGTACGCGCGCACATACTCCCTCAACCCCAATGGGATGTAGCTCTGCTCGATCGCCGACTGCGCCGCCTCGTGGTAGGCTTGGTACACCTCCTGGTAGGGCACCAGTGCCTCGGCTGGACTCCCCGGCAGCGGATCCTGGCGCTCCCGGACCTCCGTCTCTCCTTGTCCTGTGTCCTGCCCCGGGATGGTGATCTGGTCGCCTGTCCCTGTCCGTCGCTCCCACGGGACATACAGCTGCTCGCCCAGATCCGCCGCTGCGCCCGGGCTTCCTTCGCCCTCCGGTCTCCCTGCCTGCCCGCTGCCGCGGAAAGGCGGCAACGTGTCCGCTTTGGTGCCGCCTCCCTGCCCAGGAGACTGGCCCTGCCCCTGCCCCTGCCCCTGTCCTTGCCCCTGGCCTTGGCCTTGGCCCTGCCCCTCCCCCTGTCCTTGGCCCTGGCCCTGCCCCTCCCCCTCTCCCTGCCCTTGGCCCTGACCACTCCCGGCGCCCTCTCTCTCGCCCGCTCCCGACAGCGCACGCTGGCTCTCCGACAGGCGGTTCAGGGCATCCTGTAGGGCCCGCTGGTCAGCCAGCGCCTGCGCCGTCGCCGACATCGCCTGCCCCGCAGCCTGCGCCGCGTCTCTGGACCGCGCCGCGTCTCCGGACCGCGCCGCGTCTCCGGACTGCGCCGCCCCCGCCAGCTGCGCCAGGGCCTGGGCGAGCTGCGCGTCCCCGCCCTGCGCCGCGCGCGCCGCCATCTCGGCCAATGCCGCCGCGATCTCTGTCCGCTGCGCATCATCGGCGCTGCCCAGGGTCTCCGCCAGCTGCTGCAGCGCATCGGCCGCATCCTCAGGGCGATCATTCCCCGTGCGCTCTGCCAAAGCCTCGAGCTGCGCCGCAAGGGCCTCGAGCGTCGCGGCGCGCGCGTCGGCGCCGGGATCGAGTCGCTCTCGCAGCGCCTGCTCGGCCCGCGACAAGTCGGCGAGAGCCTGCTCCCGGTCGCCACGGTTACGGCGCAACGCGGCAGCGAGCTCTTCCAGGCGGCGCAGCAGCTCTGCTCGCTGCTCGGGCGTGAGCCCAGCGTTCGCCTCGATCTCGTCCCGGAGCTGTTCGATCTCTGCCGCCTGCCGCTGCGCTTCTTCCGCGATCGCCCGCCGCTCCGCGAGTCTCTGGTCCATAGGGTTGGGCAGGACCGCCAGCACCGCGATCGCTGCCAGCAATAGCGCGGCTCCCAATAGCCGGCGCTTCGACCACAGCACCTGGAAGGCACGCCGCACGTCAACCGCCGACAGCGCCTCCACGGCATCGCGCCGCTGTAGCGAGATCAGGCTCGCGCTCGCACGCAACCGGGTCGAGGCGGGCTTGTCGGTCTGTTCCTGCAGGTACAGCGCCGTCGACACGCGTTCCTTCAGCCCCAGCTCGACGTCGAGCTGGCGCGCGACCCGCATCGCAGGCATGCGCTGCAGCAGCGCAAAGCCCGCCGCGCACAGGGCCCACGCTCCCAGGGGCAGGGCAGACCAGGCACTGAGGTACGGCAGGGGCCACACGCGCCCCGCGAGCTCGACCAACAGCGCCACGGCGCAGGCGATCCATAGCGTCTGCTGGGCGAGCCACAGTCCCTCCCGCAGCCGTAGCTTCCAGCCCAGGCGCACCAGCCGCGCCTCGAATGCGCCAGCTTTCCACGTCCCTAGCTGATCCATTGTACTCCCGTGTACCCAGTCACCCGCCACTCCCCATCGACCTGCTCGAGGAGATAGGTCCTCCCCCCGGCTCCAAGCACAGCGAAATGCAGGCTACCCGCGACGAGCGCCGACCCGTCTTCGCGAAGGTGGATGTTCCCCAAGGTCATCACCACGCCGCCGCCCTTTACACTGCCCTGCTCGTCCACAGGAACGTCGTCACGACTTCCAACCCACACGAACTCTGCCGGTAGGCCATAAGTCGCCAGCTCTGCCAATACCGCGTCACGCACCTGGTCGGACAATGCCACCGAGGGATCTTGGGGAGCATCTGGATCGCCTACGCCATCGTCCGTGGAACGCACGAGGTACACCACCGGAAACTGCGGCGCTACGTCAAAGGTATGATCGACCGTGTAGAGCTGGCGCACCACCTGTGCATAGATCGCGCCGCGTGCCTCGTCCGTCAGCGCACCGGGCGCTGGCTCGAGCGGCGCCTCTGGCTCTACGGGCACCGCGACCACGCGCTCCACGATCGAGGGGCGATTCATGGGCGCCGGCGTCGGCGTCGTGGCGACGCGCGTGCCATACCTGCCGCTCGTCGCCACGAGGGCGCCCGCCGCCGCGCCGACGAACAACAACAGCGTGGCGCTCCCCGCCAACACCTCCCGCCACCGCAGCCGCCAACGCCGCGTGGGCCGTACCAACCTCGCGGAAAGCCCATACAGCACGATCGATAGCACGCCATACACAGCCAGCGTATAGTGGTACAGCGGGCGCGGCGACCCACTCCACGTCCGCTCGCCCCGCACCAACGACAGGCTGCCACTCAGCACCCAGCCGATCTGCCCCAGAAAGCTGGTCGAGCCCTGCATCGGCGCCGAGGGGGCGAGCGCTGAAGCGAGCGCACTCACCGGCGTCGGCACCAAGATCCAGCGTGGGGGCTCCCGCTCCTGGATCACGCCGACCAGCACGTACACAACATAGGGCAACACCACCAGCCCCAGCACGAACATATAGCTCGCCACCGTGGCGCGCGTCGTTCGGCCGAGCCACACCGACGCAAAGACCCCGACCACGCCGAGCATGACTGCCACGCACACCACCAGGACGAGCGCCTTCAGCATCTCTTTGGGAGCCACGCCGCCGAATATGAACACGAGGCTCGCCATCGGCACGGCGGCAAAGACCAGCAGGAACACATAGCTCAACGACGAGATGAGCTTGCCGCGCAAGATGCGACCGGGACGCAGGGGCGTCGCCAGCAGCATCTCCAGCGTCTGCCGCTCCTGTTCGCCGCTCACCGCGCCCGCCGTCACGGCGGGTGTGACAAGGCAAACCATGAACAACTCCAGGAAAGCCAAGCCAAAGAACAGCACCTGTCCGATCTGGGGGCTGACGGGCGTCGTGCTATAGCGGGAGGTACTGAGCACGATCCGGTACAGCGCATAGCTCGATCCGCCGAGCAGGACCAGCACTGCTGTCAGGATGGCGAACGCGCGCCATCCCCGCATACGCGAGCGGAGCTCCTTGACCACGATCGGGTTGCTCTCTGGACGCGGTACCCGGATGCGACGCTTTCCGACCCTCATGCCACTTCCCCCTTGGTCAGCCGGAGGAAGGCTTCCTCCAGATCGCTCGTGACCTCGCGAAACGAGAGGATGCGCACGCCTTGCCCGATCAGGGTCGCCAGCAGGTCCGCCGCGCCCGTCTCATCTCCCGCAAACTGCGCCTCGAGCGCACGCCCGGCTGCACGCACCTCCCCAACACCCGGCTGGCTGCGCAGCACGCTCTCCGCATGCGCCCAGTCAGAGAGCACTTGGACCTGCAGCGTCCGCCCCTGCCGCACCTGCCGGCGGATCGACTCGAGCGAGCCACTCGCGATCAGCCGTCCCCGCTCAATGATGCCCACCGAGTCACACAGCTCTGCCAGCTCGGTCAAGATGTGCGAGCTGACGACGATCGTCTTGCCCATCGCCCCGAGCTCACGCAGCAGCTCGCGCATCTCGACCCGCGCCCTCGGGTCAAGCCCGGACGCTGGCTCGTCCAGCAAGAGCACCTTTGGGTCGTGCACCAGCGCGTGCGCCAGACAGAGACGCTGGCGCATCCCCCGTGACAGCGTTTGCACGTAGGCATCCCGCTTTGGCGCTAGGTCCACGAGCTCGAGCAGTTCGTCGACCATCTGCTGCCGTCGTGCGCGCCCGATCCCATAGCAGCGCGCGAAAAAGTCCAGGTACTCCCAGCAGAGCATGTCCTCGTACACGCCGAAAAAGTCTGGCATGTAGCCGATCTGCCGCTGCAAGTCGCGCCAGTCGTGGTTGGTGACCTGACCGCTCAGGACGATCTCGCCTTCCGACGGTTCCAGCAAGCCCGCCAGCATGCGGAGCGTGGTCGTCTTGCCCGCACCGTTCGGGCCGATCAGCCCGTACAGCGCGCCGGTCGGCACCTCCAGGTCGAGCCGGTCCACCGCCGTTGTCTTGCCGAACCGCCGCGTCAGCGCGCGGGTCTCGATCGCGAGATCCATGCATCTCTCCTATGGCCGAGCGAATCAGCCCAAGGCTGCCCGACCGGCGCCCCTAGCACCACCTACTGCTCCCCCTCGACGCCGAGATCGACATAGTAGCACCCGCTCTCCACGCCTGTCGAGGCGAGCTGCACGCGGACAAGCCCGTCCTCCGACACAAAGCCACGGCTGCCTTGCACGATGTTCCGTCCGAGCACTGGGTCGTCGACCTCGACCCACTGCGCTGCATCCCAGTCATACAGCGCCAGCCCAGGCGCGCCGCCCCACCCTCCATCCGAACCAATCTGCACCACGATCGTCTGCACATCGCCGCCCACTTCTGCCGGGAGCGCAAAGTCGAACACCGCCGCCCCCCGCCCGATATAGACTGCGGCGCCGTCGCCGGGCCCACACGGGCCTCCCTCCTGCGGGTACTGGCTGAGTACGCCCCCGATCAAGCCCGGCGGGATCGCCAAACCTCCCTCCGTGCCGAGGCGGTACGTCAGCGGTGCGTACAGCAGGCCCATCGTCTGCTCTGCCGGGCGGCGCTCACCTACCCGCACCAGCGGCGGGGCCTCATCGAACCAGCCCACCACGTACAGCTGCGCCGATCCGCCGCTGACGTTGCGCAAGCCCGAGCCGCTGCTCAAGATCCCGAACTTGCCCCCAGTCTCGAACACGCTGTCGAGCACGATCTGCTTGAACTGCACCTCGCGCGCGATCCCGTTCGGCCCCGGCTCGTTGAAGGCATCCTCGAACAACCGGTAGCTCAGCGGCGCCCCCATCGGTCCACCATTCGCGCCACCGATCGGCAGCGACACGTCAGCCGTCGCACCTGGCTGTAGGTCGCCCAACCGGACGAAGGAGGTGCCAAGGATCAGTACCACATCCTCGAGCAGTAGCGAGGTCTCGTTGCGCACAGCGCCGACCAGAGCATCCCCGTCCACCGTGAGGTCGGCGGCGATGCCCCCCGCATCCTGCCACACGTCCTCGCTTACAAAGGTCTGCATCGACCACTGGTTCACCGCCAGGCCCCGCACCTGCGCCGGGCGCCCCTGCAGGAATACCGTCTTTGCGGGAACACCGGCTGCAGCGCCCGAGAAGGGCTGCCCTTCCTGCTCCAGCGGGCTGAGGAGCCCGCTGCCCTCGACCGTGATCTCGTAGGACTGCTGCGACGGGCTAAAGAGGCCCAGATAAGTCCGCACGAGCGCCGTCCCATCGGGCTGCATGGTCGCGACCGCCACCTTGTTCAGGATCAGGTCCGTGCCGCGCAAGAGATAGCCCAGGGCAAAAGCGCCGCCCGAGAAGACCAGCGTGATCGCCGGGATCGTCAGCCAAGCCCACTGCAGCTTCCCGCGCCAGCGCAGAAACACATAGTTCGCCGGTCCGACGAGGAACACGTACGCGCCCAGCAGCACGGCAAGCCACTGGGCAGAGGGCAGAGCGAGGGCGGGCAGGGCTGAGAGTGCATAGTTCATCTGGCTCGACACCATCTGGCGCGGGGACATATCCTGCGGCAGCCCGACCGGGTACGCCGCGCTGCTCAGCAACAGCCTGCCCCACAAGGGCAGGGTCCCAGCCCACGCGTCGAACGGCGCGCCGGCGAGGTCGAGCGCGACCACGTTCACGCGTCCCGCCCCGACCTGTCGACCGTGCACCAGGGTCACTTGGCCCTGGGCTGCACCGGCTCGCCCGTCCTCCGTCTCGAGGTCCGCAACGACGAACGGACCTGCCACGCGCACAGGCACGCCGCCCGCATAGGCTTCCAGCCCTGGCAGCTCGTCGACCTCCAGCAGTGCCTGCGTCCGCGTAGACCACAGCGCCTCTGGGATTCCCTGCGTGGTCCGCTGGGCCCCGGCGCCGCCGCCAAGCACCAGGTGTCCCCCTTGCCGAACCCATCCTTCCAGCGCCGCTTTCTGTCCCGCGGACAACGAAGAAGTGTCGACATCGTTGATCACCAGACTGTCCAGTGACCGCAGCCCCTCCGCGCGGTCTGGCATGTGGTCAAGAGAGAGGTCAACCAGCGTGATCGCCCGCTCGACGCCCGCCAGCGTCGCGCTCGGGATCAGCGCGAGCGCACCCCGCTGAGGTGCCACGAGGCCAACCAGGTACTCGGCGTTGTAATGAGGGTGTACGTCGACACGCGCCTCGCTCACGACGGCTCCGCCCTCGACGATCTGCACCGCGAGCGCGCGGCTATAGTTGTTGGGCATGACATAGACCGGTACGCGCTTACGCGCCCCGCTCGGCAGGGACACTGCTGCGCCATAGGTCGTCTCGCCCCAGCTGCCGGTCACGCGCACGTGCACCTCGATCTCCCGATCGGGCCCGCTGTTCCCGAGTTGCACCCAGATCGGAAGCCACTCGCCATACTTAAAGTGCCCGCCGAACGCAGCGGCTACCTGCATCTCCAGCCCCGGCGCCGCGTCATCCGCGGCAACCGAGACGACCGGCGTCACCAACAGCGCCATTGCCAGCAGTAGAGCCCACCGTTTCTTCATCCGTAGGTTCCTCGTAGCTCCGCTCTTGTCCGTTGCGCGACGATGCCTAGTATACCACGCTGGCTCTCTGCCTCATGGGCGCAGGGCCAACGGCTGCCCATCGCTTTCCCGCCGCCGATGCGGTCACACGCCATTCTTGCACACCCATGTGACACCCACGCAACAGCCACGCGACGTCTCGTGACACACCTGCGACGAGCGTACCGTATCTATGACGTTGCGGGGCGCGTTTATGTTCCGCAGGCACGTGGGGGCACGGCGTACCGGCGGATCCGGGTCACGGGGCGAGCCAGTACACAGGACCGGAGCGAGCTAGTCCATCGGATAGACCAGCCCGATCTGTGCACGCACGCAGTCCATCAGCTGCGCCAGGGCGAGCGACTCGTCCAGCGGCATCAGGTCGCTCTCCAGGCGTCCCTCGCGGACGCACGCCGTCGCCTCTGCTGCCTCAAAGTGGTAACCCGAGGGCGCCGCTGTGCTGATCGGGTCCGTGCCCCGCACGTGGAGCGTGGCGGACTCGGCGCACCAGAAGCGCGGGATCTCGATCGACCCCGCGGTACCGTCGATGCGCGCGAGGTGTGCGGTCTCGGTGCGGATCGCGCAGGTCAATACAGCCAGCGCACCGTCCGGATACTTGAGCAGCAGCGCCGTCTGTTCGTCCACACCGGTCTTGCCCAGGTGTGCGCTCGCCCGTACCTCCGACGGATGCGGGCCAAAGACCAGGCTGGCGAGGGCAAGCACATAGATCCCGACGTCGAGCAGCGCGCCGCCCCCCAGCGCCCGGTCCAGCAGCCGGCTGCTCGGGTTCCAGCCCGCCCGGAACCCAAAGTCGGCGCTCAGCAGCCGGACCTCGCCGATCCGACCCTCGTCCAGCCAAGCCCGGACTTGGCGGATCACGGGCAGGGTGCGCGTCCACATCGCCTCCATCAGGAACCGCCCGTGCAGGCGCGCAGCATCCACCATCTGCTGCACATCGCCCGCGTGCACGCCCATTGGCTTCTCGCACAGCACCCCTTTGCCGTGTGTCAAGCAGAGCAGCGTGTGCGCCCGGTGGTAGCTGTGCGGCGTCGCCACGTACACGATGTCTACGCCACTGTCTGCAACGAGCTCTGCGTAGCTCCCGTACGCGCGCTCAAACCCGTGGTCCGCTGCAAAGCCGCGCGCACGCTCGATCGAGCGCGATCCCACTGCCGCTAGTCGAATGCCGTCCACTCGCTCCAGGCCCGCGGCGAACCGGTGCGCGATCGCCCCAGGACCCAGGATCCCCCAGCCAACTACTTCGCCCATCTTGCTCCCTCCAACCACACCCCGCCCGCTAACGGTCCGCTGCCAGGTCGAGCGTCAGCGCCGAGAGCAGGCGAATCGCCGCGCCGATGGCACGCTCGTCCAGGTCAAACCGCTCGCTGTGATGGCCCCACCCGCCGAGGTCAGCGCCGATCCCGACGTTCGTCGCCAGTCCCCCTCGCGACTGCACCCGCGCCATCATGTAGGTCAAGTCCTCGCTGCCGCTGCTTTCTTCTGGCGTCCGGACTGTGAATCCCCCCAGCGTGACGGCGAGCGCCTCGACGCGCGCCGCCAACGCCGGGTCGCTGTATGCACTCGCCGCGCTGCCCATCAGGCAGGTCTCCACCGTGCAGCCGTGCATCTCTGCCGCACCCCTGAGCGTACGCAGCGCCGCCTCGTACATGTAGCTACTCAGCGCCTCGGTCTTGCCGCGCGTTTCGATCGCCATCCGCGCCTCAGCCGGGATCACGTTGCGCCCGGTGCCAGCGTTGAGCTGCCCGACATTGATCCGCGTCGCCCCCTCGCGATGCCGCGCGATCGCGTACAGGTTGATCGCCGCCGTCGCCGCCGCCAACAGGGCGTTCTTGCCCTGCTGCGGCTCCCCCGCGGCGTGCGCTGCGCGCCCTCTGAACACCGCATCGAACTTGTGCGTGGCGAGGTATCCGCCCATGCCTGCCACGATCTCGCCGAGCTTCCACCCGCTGTACACGTGATGGCCCACCAGGTAGTCGACGTCATCCACCACTCCCGCCGCCACCATGGGCTTTGCGCCTCGCACTCCCTCCTCTGCCGGTTGGAAGACCAGCTTGACCGTCCCTCGTACCGCGTCGCGCAGCTCTCCGAGCACGTACGCGATTGCGAGCCCCGCCGCGGCGTGGGCATCGTGCCCGCAGGCGTGCGACACACCCGGATGGAGCGAGGCAAAGCCCTCCCGCGCCGGACGATGCGCGCTGTCCTGGCTCTCATCGACGTCCACTGCGTCGATGTCAAAGCGCAGCGCAACCGTAGGGCCTTGCCCGTGTGTGAGCACCCCGACCACGCCCGTGTAGCCGCCGCGCATCACCTCCATGTAGGGGCGGTCCCCTCCCTCTAACGCCGCGCGCTCCCAACACGACGCCAGCACCTCATCCGCTGGCACGCCCATGCGCGCTTCACTGCGCATCACGTCCGACCCCGTCAGGACGACGTACCCCATCTCGGTCAGACGGCGCGCGATCAGCGAAGCCGTCCGGAACTCGGTCCACCCCGCCTCCGGATGGCGATGCAAGTCCCTGCGCCACACCGTCGCCTGCCCCTCGATCGCCTCCGCCAGCGCCGAAACCTGTTCTAGGGGAACCTCCATCTATGGCCTCCACACCGTCGCCGCGATGTACCGTTCGCCGTCGGGCTCGTCGTTCCAATAGTACGCCGTCACCACTTGGCCATCGGCGCGCTGCACCGAACGGGGATACCCCAGGTCGTGGTTCCCGGCGCCATCCCGCAGCACGATCTCGGGTCCCCACGTCGCACCCCCATCGGCGCTCAGCCGGGCGCGCATGCCGAACGGCGGGTCGCGGTAGCCATAGGTCAGGCACAGGCGTCGGTCACCCAGCTGGATCAGCGCCGGCGGGTTGCCCCCCGACCCGGTGTCCGGCGCCGGTCGGGCCACACAGCGCCACGTCGCCGCATCGTCATCGGAGACATACAGGTCGATCCAGCACCGGTCGCCGTCACGGCAACGCACGGCGCTCAGCAACCGTCCGCTCGGCAGGCGCACGCTCGAGGGCATGATCGTGTACCCCGCCGCCTCGGGCGTGACCCACGACCGGAATGCAAAGCGCCCGCCGCCGTCAGTGGTCAGCGCGCAAAAGACACGCCCTTCCTGACCATCCGGCTTTGCTGCGGTCAGAAAAAAGAGGCCCGTGTCTTTGTCTAGGACCACCACGTCCGTTCTTGCGGCGATGCCTGCCTGCCCGAACATCGGGAGCCGGAATGGGCCTGCCCAGCTGTGGCAGCGGTCATGCGAGGCATAGTACCACGAGATAGCACCAGCGCGCAGCCCGGCGCGCGCACACATGACTGCCAGGTCGGGTGCCGTCAGGTCGATACCACCCGGTGGGTCGATCAGCGCGCCGGGATCCGCCTGCAAAGTCTGTCGCACCCCGAGCTCGCGCGTCATGTGTTCGTCTGCTGACAGCCCTCGACCACCGGGTGTGCGACACGGCATCAGCTCGGCCTGCCACGTCTCTCCGCCATCCACACTGCGCGCCTGCATCGTCACAAACGGTCGGCTCCGGTCACGTGCGTGGAAGCCCCCGTTCGGGTCATGGTACCCGACTGTGAACGCCACCACGAGCTCATCCCCCCAGCCCCACATCCCATAGTTCGCGGGCCAACCCGCATAGCGCCCCGGAGCCCGGTAGATCACCCGATGCTGCATCCTGCCCTCTCCTCCCTAGGTGCGCGCCGCGCGCGCTGTGGAATGCCAGTAAAGCATAGCTTGGCGGCGTTGTCAAGTAACGTCAGGGTCCTTGACGAATCATGACCGCTATGCTATACTCCCCTCCGTGACACGGACCGCTTGACGCTAGCTCAGGCTGAGGGTCCGGTCTCAGTGCCTGGACAGCACGCCACCGCCGACACCACGGTGCCGGCCCCACAACCCCATCCAGAGGAGACAATGATGTCCGAACGGATCTTAGTCACCGGCGCCGTGGGCCAGATCGGCTCCGAGCTCACGACCGCCCTCCGCGAACGGCACGGCAGCGAGAATGTGATCGCCGCCGGGCATCGCACCCCTCCGAGCCCCGAACTGCGTGACGCGGGGCCGTTCATCTTCCTGGACGTCACGCACGCCCAGGAGCTGGCGCAAACCGTGCGACAGCACGGCATCGGCACGATCTACCACATGGCTGCGATTCTCTCCGCGGTCGGCGAGGCTCGACCCCAGCTCTGCTGGGACGTCAACATGAACGGACTTACCAACATCCTGGAGCTCGCCCGAGAGCGGGGGTTGCGTCTTTTCTGCCCGAGCTCGATCGCCGTCTTTGGTCCGGAGACGCCGCGCGAGCGCACCCCCCAGGAAACGGTGCTCCGTCCCAGGACCATGTACGGTGTCACCAAGGTCGCTGGCGAGCTGCTGTGCGAGTACTATGTGCGGCGCTTTGACGTCGACGTGCGCGGTGTCCGCTACCCCGGGATCATCAGCAACGTGACGCCGCCAGGGGGTGGCACAACCGACTATGCCGTCGAGATCTACTACGAAGCCATTCGCAACGCGCGCTATACCTGCTTTGTGAGGCCGGACACCGTACTGCCCATGATGTACATGCCCGACTGCATCAAAGCCACGCTCGACCTGATGGATGCCGACCCAGCCCGGCTGATCCACCACGCCGATTTCAACCTTGCCGCGATCACGTTCTCCGCGGAGGAGCTTGCCGCCGAGATCGGGCGGCACGTGCCCGGCTTTGCCGTAGACTATGAGCCCGACCCGGTTCGTCAGGCGATCGCGGATTCGTGGCCCAAGACCATCGACGATAGCGCCGCGCGCGAGGAATGGGACTGGGAGCCCAGCTATGACCTTGCGGCAATGACCGTTGACATGCTCGAGAAGCTCGGAGAGCGGCACCGCCGGGGTGCACTCTAGCGACGAGCCCGATACCGGTCGCCCCACAAGCGAACCGTTCGGATTGGACTGGAAGCCAGCTTGACGCTGGTCCACACACAACACTATAAGGAGCACACGATGGCCGATAAGCACGCATTCATGGAACAAGAACTCGCAGCCCTCACGGAGGAGGGGCGGCTGATCAACATCCGCACCATGGATTCGCCAGCCGACGCCTGGATGACGATCGACGGAAAGAGAGTCCTCAACTTTTGCACCAACAACTACCTCGGCCTTGCCAACCACCCCGAGGTCAAGGCTGCCGCTATGCGCGCCGTCGAGGAGTGGGGTGTAGGGCCCGCCGCCGTGCGTACCATCGCCGGCACGCAGGCCCTGCACGTCGAGTGTGAGCGTCGCCTCGCCCAGTTCAAGTCAGTCGACGCCGCCCTGCTCGTCCAGAGCGGGTTCTGCGCCAATCAGGCTGCCATCCCGCCGCTCGTCGGACGCGATCGGGAAACCGGCGCACAGGACGTCATCTTTTCCG
Organism: Anaerolineae bacterium; assembly: GCA_016929775.1. Next base: position 10,174 of record JAFGIE010000018.1, on the reverse strand, counting down.
ATCGCCTCAACCACGCCAGCATCATCGACGGCGCACGCCTCTCGGGCGCCAAGATCGTCGTCTATGAGCACTGCGATGCCGCCGACCTCGATCGCCAGATCGTCGCAAACATGCCCAACTATCGCCGGGGGTTGGTCGTGACCGATGGCGTGTTCAGCATGGACGGCGATGTGGCCCCACTGGACGAGATCTACGAGGTCGCAGAGAGACATGGCTTGCTGACCATGGTCGATGATGCCCACGGCGAGGGTGTGCTTGGCAAGGGGAAAGGCATCGTCAGCCACTTTGGCCTGGAGGGCAAGTTCGATATCGAGATCGGCACGATGTCCAAGGCCTTCGGCGTGATGGGCGGCGTGATCGCCGGACACCAGGTGGTGATCGACTATATCCGGCAGAAGGCGCGCCCCAACCTGTTCTCGAGCGCGCTCACGCCAGCAGACACGGCAGCCTGCCTCGCCGCCGTTGACTATGTCGACAAGCATCCCCAACTGGTCGAGAAGCTGTGGGATAACGCCGCCTACTTTAAGGCGGGCATGGCCTCTCTCGGCCTCGATACGGGCCACACGCAGACCCCGATCGTGCCCGTCATGCTGGGCGACGTCAAGCTAGCCAAGACGTTCAGCGCCAAGCTGTTCGAGAACGGCGTGTTCGCCATGGCCCTCGGCTTCCCGACGGTACCGAAAGGCCAGGCGCGCATTCGGGTCATGAACACAGCTTCGCACTCGCGCACCGATCTCGACTTTGGCCTGCACGCCTTCGAGGTGGTCGCGCGCGAGCTGGGCGTCGTCTAGGCGTTCCGCACGCCGGCGGTCAGGCAGACGTCCGGATCATGTCAGCCTCGATCGCGCCACTTGTGATACAATAGGGGACGATTCGCGTATAGAGTATAGGAGGTCCCGATGGCCACCATTCTGGAAAAGGCACAGACGCTCATCTCCGCCAACTTGCACGGGATCCTCGATCGCGCACTGCAGGCCAACTCGCTCGCCGTGCTCGACGAGTACATCCGCCAGGCGCAGGACAACCTGGAGGACCTAGAGGATGCCGCGGCGACCGTGGGCGGGCAGGTCAAGACCCTCAAGCGCAAGGCCGAGGAGTTCGAGCGCAAAGCGCAACAGCTCGACCGTGACATCGACATGCTCCTGCAGCGCGGTAAAGAGGACCTAGCGATTGCCGCACAGCGCAGGCTGAACAGCGTGCAAGAGATGGCCAAGGAGTACCGCGAGCAGCACGAGCGCCAGCAGGCCGAGTACCAGTCGCTGCTCGATGCCCGTCTCAAGCTTGAAGCCAAGCTCACCGAGATCCGACAGGAGCGCGAGCAGCTCCAGGCACTCCTCGAGCTTGCCAAGGCCAAAGAGATGACCACCAAGTCGCTGCGCTCGCTCGACGACCTGGCAGGCGTTGGCGACGCCGACATCGCCCGCATCGCCGACGGGATCCGCGCACGCCTGGACAAGGCAGCTGCGCAGACCGAGATCCGCGCCACGCGACTGGACGAAGAGATGGACCGGCTCCTGGAGACCGATCAGGTACAGGTCCAGCTCGAAGCCCGCAAGAGACGCCTCGGGCTGGGCCGCGCCTCGGACGTGCCGCCCGAGCAGGCATCCGAGGCCTCGTCAAACCGCTAGCACGCGTTGCGCCGGCACGAGCAACCGGGCCCGCGCCCGCGCGATCGCGCCGACGCCGACCGACGTGCCGCTGCCCGGCGGGCAGGGCGCCTGCCGGGCAGCGACCGCTGACCAGAGGGAGTATTGGGCCATGAACAAGACCCGGGTCATCTTTTTCGTGATCATCGGCATCGCCGTGCTGATCATCGCCGCTGGCCTGATTGTGACCCAGGTGCCAGGCATATCGGACCGGCTGTCGAGCACCGCCACGCCCCGCCCCTCTCAAGAGGGGATCGAGGTCCGGATCGTCTGCTCGATCCCCGTCGAACCGTGGGTGAACGAGGCGGCGAAAGCGTTCAACGAGGGCGACAACCGTCTCGAGGGACGCCGGATCGCTGTGACCATCATCCCCATGGATGGCCTGACTGCGATGGGCTACTATGAGCGCGAAGAGATGGACCCCATGCCTACGGCCTGGATCCCGGACAACCGCTACCTGGTCGATCTCGTCAACGCCACCTACAAGACCAAGCGCGGTCGCGACGTCTTTCTGACAGATGGCGAATACCGCGCGCGCCCGATCGCCACTTCCCTCTTTTCGTGGGGGATCTACAAGAGCCGCGCCGATGTGCTCACCCAGAGCTATGGCGACATCAACTGGCAGACGATCCACGACGCGGCGATGGCAAAGGGCGGTTGGCGTGAGATCGGGGGCGAAGCCTGCCCAGAATGCGCCGAATGGGGCTACTTTAAGCTCGTGGTTCCCAACCCGCGCAAGAACGCCGCTGGCCTCTCCGCCATGGTCGCCGCCGCGGGCGAGTACTATGACAAGACGTCGATCGTGGTCGAGGACGTCACCGATCCCGACTTCCAGGCGTGGCTGGGCGAACTCATGGGCGCAGTGACCGACTATTCCAGCGCCTACTCCGTAGAGGACCTCGCCCTCTTTGGCTACTCGATGGGCGATGGCGGGCAGTTGCTCGAGAGCGACCTGCTGGTCAATATGGAAGGCATCCAGAACCGCTGGGCCGATCCCCTGGTGATCGAGTACCCGCAGTACCTGACCTGGTTCGACTTTCCATTTACCGTGTGGATGGGGCCCGAGACCACGGCGCTCGAAAAGAACGCCGCCCTCGTCTTCCAGCAGTACCTGTTGGCGCCAGAACAGCAACAGAAGGCCCTGACGCGCGGACTGCGCCCCGCCAACCTCGATGTCTCGCTCGAGGGGCCAGACAGCCTGTTCGTACGCTGGCAGGATCAGGGCGCGATGACACAGCTTCCGCGCTTCACGCGGATGCGCTCCCCGGACCGGGAGGTGCTGTTGGCCTTGCTGCGCTGGTTCGACCTCAACGTCGCGCAGTAGACGGAGGAACAGGGGCGATGAGCGCAAAGAAACTGAACACCAACCAGATCCTGGTCATCCTGATCGGGCTTGTGGCCATTCTCGGGGCTTCGTGCTGCGGCGTCTGGCAGCTCGTGCGCCAGATCTCTCTCCCATCTGCGCAGGAACCGACGCCAGCGCCGGAGGACATCTCTGCCTTCACCGTTGCCTACTCCCCGGAGAAGGAGGAGACCTTCCTCCAGCTTGTCGCCGGGTTCAACGAGCAGGTCGCTTCCGGATCGGAGCAGATCCTGCGGGTGAGCGCCGTGCGCTACGAACCAGACCTGATGATCGAGGCTGCGCTCGAGGGAAGCTTGCACGCTATCTCTCCTGACTCGTCGATCTGGCTCAACGCCCTGGACCGCGAATGGGAGGCCCGCACCGGGCGCGAATCCCCCCTCGTCGGACAGACCGAGCGCTATGCCGTCTCGCCGATCGTGATCGCCATGTGGGAGGATGTGGCGCGCAGCATGGGCTACCCCGAGGCCAACCTCGGTTGGGCTGACCTCTTGGCGCGTGCCCAGTCCGACCCCGCGTTCAAATGGAGCCATCCCTCCACCAACTCCGCGGCAGGGCTGCTGGCGACCCTTGCCGAGTTCTACGCAGGCGCCGGCAAGACCCGTGGCCTCACGGAGGAGGACGTGCAGCGGCAGGCCACACTCGACTATGTCGCCGCGATTGAAAAGACCGTCCGCTACTATGGTGAAGGCGAGTGGTCCGTCATACAGCGCATCCGCACCGAAGGACGGGCCTATCTCGATGCCTTTGTCTGCCAGGAGCAGTTGGTCATCTATTACAATACCTCGACGACCGGCGATCGCCTCGTCGCCATCTACCCTGTGGAGGGCACCCTCTGGGAGGATCACCCGATCGCGCTTCTCGAGCTGGACACGCTGACAGACCAGCAACGCAACACCTACAACCGCCTGGTCGAGTACCTCAAGGCGCCGGAGCGCCAGACCCAGATCCTGGCGAGCGGCTTCAGGCCCACCGACCTGAGCATCCCTCTCGCGGGCGCCGGGTCGCCCTTCTCGGCTGAGAACGGCGTCGACCCAACGCAGCCCAAGACAGCCCTCCAGATGCCCGCGCCCAGCGTCGTCGAGGTCGTGCGTGACGTGTGGTGGTACACCAAGCGTCACACCAACGTCTACCTGGTGGTGGATGTCTCGGGCAGCATGGAAGGCACCAAGCTGTACAACGCGCAGGAGGCCCTGCGTGTCTTCCTCGAGCAGGTCCAGGGCGACACCGAGCGCATCGGGCTGATCGCCTTCTCCTCGAGCGCCGACGAGGTCGTGCCCCTGGACGAGCTCAAGCGCACCCGGCAGCCGATCGCCGAGACGATCGATGAACTGGAGGCCTACGGCGACACCGCGCTTCTCGACGCAGTCGCTTTGGCCTACGCGCGCCTCCAGGCGCTCAACGATGCAGAGCGCATCAACGCCATCGTGGTCATGACCGATGGACGAGAGAACAACTCGTACATCAGGCAAGACGACCTCGTCCGGCTCATCATCCAGCAGAACCAGGAGCAGCTGCCCGTCGTCCTCTTTTGCATCGGCTACGGCTCGGACGCCGACGAGAAAACGCTGCGCGCACTCGCAGAGTCGAGCGGCGGGCAGTACTTCACGGGCGATCTAGACACCATTCGCCGCTTGTACAAGGTCCTGTCGGCCTACTTTTAGGGGCGGTGTCGCCCATCGCCCACCAAACAGAGACGTGTTGCCGCGAGGGATGGTATGGCAGCGAGAAAGGCCAAGAGCCTCCAAGACCAACTCAGGGAAAGGGCAGCCAGGGCGCTGATCTCGTTCGCCGTCTTCCGCTGGGAGAGCGCGGTTACGCTCGCACTGTCCCTGATCCTCGCTTTCCTGGTGCCCGACCCGTTTGCCGGTTCCCTGCCGCTCTGGCGCTGGTGGTTCTGGCTCGTCCTCGGCGCGGGTGCCGAGGCACTGATCGTCGTCACCAGCATCTACGATCCCGCTGTCCGAGAACGCGTCGTCGCCCAGATGTTCCGCCAAAAGTTCGATCCGAGCGAGATCGCGACCCCTGCCTACCGCGAAAAGGTGGTCAGGGCGCTCGAGTACCGCGAGCAGATGGAGTACTTGCTCCAGCGAACCCGCGACGGCGCACTACGCACGCACCTGGAAGCGTCTGTCGGTGATGTGTCCGAGTGGATCAGCAACATGTTCGCCCTTGCCAGTCGGCTCGATCACTACTCGCGCAGTACGGTGCTGCAGCAAGACCAGTCCGCCCTCCCGGGCCAAATCGCGGCACTCGAGCAGCGCCTGGCAGGGGAGGCCGATGCACGCGTGCGCGCCCAGTTGCAGCAGAGCATCGCGCAAAAGCGCGCCCAACTGCAGCAGCTCGAGCGTCTCGACAACACGATGGACCGCGCCCAGCTGCAGCTCGACGACACGCTCAGCGCCATGGGCACCGTCTATGCGCAGATGCAGCTGATCGACGCCAAGGACATTGACAGCGGGCGCGCGCTGCGCATGCGCGAGGACATCGCGGATCAGGTCAACTCGCTGAATGACATCGCACAGGCAATGGATGAGGTCTACTTGTCCAGCAATGCCTCTGCTCTCGTAGAAGGAGCTTAGGGATGAAGCGCACACGATCCCGTTACGCGGGCTGCTCTCGTTGGTTCCTGCTGCTGGCTCTTACCGCACTAGTCGCCGCCTGCCAGGCTGGACCCAGGGTTCAGGAGCCAACCAAGGGGGACGTGTACGTCTATGTCGCATCGCCGCTCTCGGGTTTCCAGGCCAACGGCGGGCAGACCGTCTTGGGAGGCGTCAACGTCGCCGCCGAAGAGCTGAACCGTGCCGGGGGCCTGCTCGGATACCGGGTCGTCGTCGTCCCCCTCGATGACGAGTCCGACTCGGAGGTCGCCCTCACAGTCGCCGAGCAGGTGGCTGCCGACGTAGCGCAGGGCAAGCGGATCTTGGGCATGATCGGGCACTATAACAGCGGGCAGACGCTGGCGGCGATGGAGGTCTACAAGGACCTGCCGATCGTCGTGATCACGCCCACCGCAAGCGAGCTGAGCATCACGCAGCGCGGGTACCGCAACTTTTTCCGGGTCAACGCCAACGATGCGGTGCAGGCTGACGTAGACGCCCAGTTCCTGGTCGAGACGCTCGGTGCGCAGCGCGTGGCAATCGTGCACAACGACACCGAGTACGGCATCGGCCTTGCTGACCAGATGCAGCGCGCACTCAGCGAGCGCGGCGCAGGTACGGCAACCGTCATCCAGGTCGCCGAGGGACAGGAGGCCTACGCGCAGGAAGTAGCCCAGATCCGGAGCGCCACGCCCGACGCGATCTTTTACGCTGGCTACGAGATCGAGGCGCCCTTCTTCCGCATTGCACTCGTGCAAGCGGGCATCGATGTCCCCTTTCTCGCCTCCGATGGCGCTCTGCTGACGGCAACCATCGACGATGCCGATGGAACGGCAGATGGAATGTACGTCAGCGGCTTCGCTCCCAGCCCACAACAAGTCGCCGACCCAGAGTGGATCGACCTCTACCAGGAGGTCGAATTCCGCAACCCTGACACCTACTCTGTCAACGGCTATGTCGCGATGCGGGTCCTCGCCGCTGGCGTCCAAAACGCCAACTCGCTGGATGCGGAGGCGGTGAGTGACGCGATCCGCACAAACGCCGTCGACACGCTGATCGGGCAGCTGACCTACACGGACAACGGCGATCTAGAGAACGCCACGATCTACGTCTTTGAGGTCAAGGGCGATCGCTTCGAGCAGACGTACCCCTAGCGACCGCGTACGGGAGCAAGCTAGCGTGTTCAACAGCTTTCGGGCGCGACTGATGGCATCCTACTCTGCGCTGCTTCTCGTCTGCCTGGGTATCGTCGCCATCGTCGGCACAGCGCTGGTCCTGCTGTGGGTCAGCCTGCCCGGGTTGGCGTACACCCAGCTCACCGATGCCGCCGTGCCGGTCTTGACCGAGTTGCGTGCATTCTTGCAGCCGGAACGCCAGTTCGCGGAAGGCTTCCCGGAGCTCGGCGAGATCGCGCGCGCCAACGGCGTGCGCTTGCTGCTCGTCGGCGGGGCGGATGGCGCCATCCTGGCGGACAGCAACCGGGAATGGGTGGGCAAGCGCGTACGACTGAATGTTCCCGCCCAAGAGGCCCTCTCGACCGCAGCCCTGCGAGGCCGGACCCGCGGACCCGATGGCAGGATCTGGTACTATCTCGCCGCGCCCGTGCGGGACGTGCGCACCGAGACGACCCGTCTCGCCTACCTGGTGCTCACCCTGCGTGGGCGCGATGCCCTCCGCCCCGTGATCGGGTCCGTCGCTGCCAGCGTTCTCGTCTCGGGCGCGGTTGCGTTCGCACTCTCGGCGATCATGGCGCTCTGGCTCGCGCGCACGTTGTCGCGTCCGCTCCAAGATGCCGCTGCCGCCGCCGAGCAGGTAGCAGGGGGCGACTATGACACGCGGCTCGACGCTGCAGGCCCAGACGAAGCCAGGCGCCTCGCCCACAGCTTCAACGCGATGACCGCTGCCGTGGCAGCTTCGCACCGTTCTCAGCGCGACTTTGTCGCCAACGTATCGCACGAGCTCAAGACGCCATTGACGTCGATCGGCGGGTTCGCGCAGGCGCTCCTCGACGGCACCGCGGGCGACCCGCAGTCGGTGCGCCGCGCTGCGACGGTCATCCATGACGAATCCGAGCGCCTCTCCCGCTTGGTCGAGACGCTGTTGGACCTGACGCGCCTGGAGAGTGGCAAGGTCAGCATGTCTCGCGACCCTGTGGACCTCGCAGCGCTCTGCCACTCCTCCGCGGACCGCTTTGCGCCACTGGCACAGCAGCAGGCGATCGAGCTCATCGTCCGGGCCCCAGACGAGCTGGTGGTGGTCGGGGACGGCGACCGGTTGCTGCAGGTCCTGACAAACCTCGTCGACAACGCGATCAAGCACACCGAAAGAGGCGGCAAGGTCACCCTCTCCACCGAGCGCGACGGCGAGCAGGTCCTCCTCTCCGTCACCGACACGGGGTGCGGGATCCCAGCCGAGGACTTGCCCCGTTTGTTCGAGCGCTTCTACCAGGTGGACAAGTCCCGCTCCCGGGAGCGGCGGACAGATCGCGCTTCCGTCGGTCTCGGGCTGGCGCTCTCGTCCGAGATCGTGCGCGCACACGGAGGGCGGATCGACGTCGAGAGCATCGTCAGGGTGGGCACCCGGTTCACCGTGCGTCTGCCCGGGTCAAGCGCACGTCTCCCAGGAGGCGAGCTGTGACGCACCCGCACCTCACGACCTCTCAGCTGACAGACTTGGTCCATCGCGCATTCCCGGGAACCGAGGTCGATTCCTGTGAACCGCTGCCGGGTGACCACGCCAATGCGCTCTACCGTCTCTCGCTGCGCAATGGCCTGGACGTGGTGCTCAAGCTGTACACGGGCGCGACCGACTCTGGTGCGCCCGACCGCGAGGTCCAACTCCTACGCATGGTCACCTCTGAGACGGGTGTACCGGTCCCGCGCGTGCTCTACTTTGCCCAGAGCGAGGCCCGTGCCGGGCCACCCGGGTGCGAAGACGCGGCGTGGACGCTGCTGACGCGCCTGCCCGGAGCCTCGCTCACGCACGTGATCGACGCCCTCGATACTTCAGAGTTGGAGGCGCTCGGCTACGAGGCAGGGCGCTACGTGGCGCGCGTGCACGGCATCCCCCTCGATCGCTTTGGTTCGCCCTTTGCGCCAAGCGCGCAGGACCACGAGCGCGAAAAAGGGTACGTGATGGCGCAGGCAGACGCGTGGCTCGACCGCTGCGCCGAGCAGGCGCTCCTACCCGGCGTCGATCGGGACGCGCTACGCCATCGCTTCGCCGAGTCCACGGTGCTCGACCGGAGACAGCCGTGCCTCGTGCACGGGCGGTTGCGCGCCTGCGACATCATGGTCGAACGCGGCGCGACAGGGCACCACGTCACGGGACTGACCGACTGGAGCGCTGCGCGCGCCGCGGCGCCCGAGCTCGACCTGAGCACGCTCTTTGCGATCGACTTTGCCAATTTGCCCGGCATCCAAAAGGGATTCCTCGACGGGTACACGGAAGCGGGCGACTTACCCGCTACGTTCTGGGATCGACTTGCCGTCTACCAGGCCTTCGCGGCTCTCGAGTGGCTGCTGATCGCGCACCAACAGGGCCGACCCCAAGGCATCCGCACGCATCGCGACCAGATCAGCCGGTTCCTGGGCGACGGCGGTGCGCCCCCCATCCCGTAACCTCGGGCCTGCTGGGTGCGTATAGGGCATGGCATTGCAGCCATACTCGCGACTGTCTGTCGCACGGAGGTGAGCCGTGTCGGACATCATCGACTCGATCAAGCAGGGCGCCAATCAAGTCCTGTCCAACCTCGACCAACAGGGGCATATCAGGGCGGCGCTCGAGGGCCTGCGTAGCCAATGGAGCGAGGTCGAGCGTCGGCGCCACGTCTCGCAGCTGAGCGCGCAGGTCCACGCCCTCCAGGCGGAGCTGCGACAGCTGACCGAGGCGCTCGGGCTCCAAGTGCTCTCGCTCTACGACGCGGGCACGATCTCGCACCCCGAACTACGCCGTTTGTGCGAGCGTATCAACGAGCTACGCGCAGAAGCGGAGGTCAAGAAGGCAGAGCTGGCTGACCTGGAGGCCCAGGCAGCGCCCCAGACCGTCAAGTGCCCTCAGTGCGGAACGCTCGCTGCGCCCGACGCCGAGTTCTGTCCCAAGTGTGGCGGCGTGCTCAAGCCAGCGCCGCCGACCGCAGAAGGGACGCCACCCCCCCCTGCGACCAAGGTCGTCCGTCTCCGTTGTCCTCGTTGCAAGACCGTGCTGCCGGGACCCGTCGGGTTCTGTCCCACGTGTGGCGTCAAGCTCAGAATGCCCAACCAGGAGACAGCGCCCGCGCACTTTTGCCGGTCGTGCGGCGCCGAGATCGACCCGCGCGCCAAGTTCTGCCCGACTTGCGGGCAGGCTGTGCAGCGCGGCGCATAGGATGGGCCCGCCGTGACCCTGCGCATTGGCCAAGTGCTGTTGGACCGCTATCGGATCGAGGCGGTGCTCGGCGAAGGCGGGATGGGCACTGTCTATCTCGCGCAAGACCTACTCACCGATCGCCCTCGCGCGATCAAAGAGCTCTATCCAGACCCACTGGCTGACGAAGCGCGTCTCAGCGCTGCGCGGGCGCAGTTCCGGCG
>JAFGIE010000171.1 GCA_016929775.1 Anaerolineae bacterium | reverse complement strand
TGTGGATTCTCTGGCATCGGTCTCCTCCTTGTGAGCTTGTTTGGAGGGTATTCTACCAGAGGTCGACTTTTAATGCGATTGCCCTCCGCAGGATCGCGCTTGACAGCCCCCGGGCTTTCTGCTATACTACGGGCGTTAACGTTCACGGGAGCGATTCCGGGGCTGCGAGGCGGAGGGAGAGCACAGTGCGCAGGGTCACGATCAAGGACGTCGCACAGGAAGCCGGTGTCTCTCCACAGACCGTCTCTCGAGCGATCAACGACAAGGGCGAGATCAGCCCGCAGACGCGGGGCCGCATCCTCCGCATTGCGGAACGGCTGGGCTACCGGCCCAACAGCGTCGCGCGCAGCTTGGCGACGCGGCGCACACGGAACATCGGCCTAGTCGTACCCGACGTCTCTAACCCCTTCTTTGCCGGCACGGCGCGTGGCATCGAGGATGCTGCACAGCAATCCCACTATAACATCTTTTTGTGCAATACCGACGAAAACGTGGGCCGAGAGATGGACGCCCTGCACTCGCTGGAAGCACAGCGCGTGGAGGGCATCATCCTCTGTAGCTCGCGCCTCTCGGAGGGGCAACTGCAGCGTCTGGCGGATCGCTACCAGCCGCTGGTCCTGCTCAACCGTCAGATCGACCACCCGCACGCGGGGTGCGTGGTCGTCGACGACGCCAACGGCAGCGCGGAGGCAGTGCGGTATCTACTGCAGCTCGGACACCGCAAGATCGGCCTGTTGGCGGGGCCACGCGCATCGCACAGCGGGCGCCTGCGGCTGCACGGCTACCGCGCGGCGATGCAAGCCTGCGGACAACGGGTGCTTCCGACCTGGCAGGAGCACTGCGCACCACAGGTCGAGGGGGGACGGTCCGCGGCACAGGTCCTGCTCCAGCGCGCGCCCGAGCTGACGGCGCTGCTGGCATACAACGACCTGGTGGCGGTGGGGGCGCTGCGTGCCTGCCGGGACATGGGCTGGCAGGTGCCCGATCGGCTCGCGATCATCGGCTGCGATGACGTGCCGCTCGCGGCGCTCGTTTCGCCCGCACTGACCACGATCCACGTCCCGACCTACAACCTGGGACAGAGGGCGCTAGGCCTGCTGCTCGAGATGATGGGCGATGAGGACGGGCGACCGGAGCCGATCGTCGTCTCCCCCCACCTGGTGATCAGGGACTCGTCTGGTCACGCCATTGAATGACGCAAAGGAGCAACACATGGACGATCTCTCAGCCTGGTTGGATTCGCGCGCGCTTGCCCCGGCGCTTCCGGAAGCGGAGGCGGAGCGGCTCGCCGCGCAGTTGAGCGTGGTCGCCGCGCTCGACGTCTACCCGCGCTCGATCACGGCAGCGCACAATGCGCTCTTGTTCCTGGGCAGAGGCGATGGCAAGCTGCTTGCCCTGCTCTACGCGGGCGAGAACGAGGCGCTCGCCGATTTCGAGGGCGTCGAGTGCGACACGGTGGTCGGCGGGCGGGCGCTCAACCTCCGCCTCTGCCCGACGACGTACCACAATGCCCTCGCCCTGCACAAGGCCCTGCCCCACACTGCGCCGCGCACCCTCGGACTGCAGACCTCCGCCGGGTGCGGCGACCGGTTGGGACTCGCCACGCCGGGACACGTCCGCGCGATCCGCAAGACGGCGATCGCGCCGATCTACACCCAGCAGTCGATCCGCGAGATGGAACGCACGGAGCGCACGCCCGAGGACGTCGTCAACGACGGGACGTGGGGCGTGCTGCAAGAGGGTTGGCGCGGCGGGTACGGGGCGGACGCCGATCACCTCAAGAGCACGGACGACATCGACGCCTGCGTCGCCGCCGGCTTTACGTTCTACACCTTTGACCCGCGCGAGCACGTCGACAATGCCGCCCACAGCGACGAACTGGCGACGCTCCGCCGCAAGTTCGCGGCGCTGCCATGGGCGCAGCTGGAGGACAGCGGCGCGGCAATGCGCGCGCGGTACGGGACGCCATTCGCGATCGAGGGAGAGTACACGCTCTCTTTCGACGAGGAGACCCTGCTCCGCGCGGCGTGCAAGTACGGGAAGGCGCTGGCGCACGTGAGCGGTCTGTACCGCCACCTGGTGGACGCAATGGGCGCGCGCCCGTTCGAGGTCGAGGTCTCGGTGGACGAGACGGACACCACGACCTCGCCCGAGGAGCACTTTTTCATCGCTAACGAGCTCCAGCGGCTGGGCGTGCGCTGGGTGAGCTTGGCGCCGCGCTACGTGGGACGCTTTGAGAAAGGGGTCGACTATATCGGCGACCTAGACGCCTTTGACGCCGCCGTCGCCCGGCACGCCGCCATCGCGCGCCGCTGCGGGCCCTACAAGCTGAGCATTCACTCGGGCTCCGACAAGTTCAGCATCTACCCGCTGATCGCCCACCACACCCAGGGCCTGGTCCACCTCAAGACGGCGGGGACGAGCTACTTGGAGGCCCTGCGCGCGATCGCCGAGATCGACCCGGCGCTCTTTCGCGAGATCCTGGTCTTTTCGTTCGACCGGTACGACACGGACAAGGCAACCTACCACGTCTCAGCCGATCCGGCACAGGCGCTGCGCAGCGAGGACCTGGCGGACGACGAGCTGGCAGCGACCCTCGACAACTTTCACAACCGGCAGATGCTGCACGTGACCTTTGGCTCGGTCCTGACATCGCGCGCCCCAGACGGGGCATACGTGTTCAAGGACCGGTTCTTCGAAGCGCTGCGCTCGGATGAGGAAGCGTACTACCGGGTGCTCGAAGCGCACTTTGACCGGCATCTGGCGCCGTTCCGGTAACAGCCCGTGCGGGCGCGCGCGGCGTCCCGCCCGGTACACATCGAGAAGCGACATCACACACTTCAGGAGGCAAAAGTGGACCATCCGTACATCAACGAACTGTTCTCGCTCGAGGGCAAGGTCGCCGTCCTGACGGGCGGAGGCGGCGTGCTGTGCGGCGCGCTGTCGCGCGCGTTGGGCAAGGTCGGGGTCAAGGTCGCCGTGCTGGACATCTTTGTCCAGGCGGCACAGGCGGTCGTGGACGACATCGTCGCCGAGGGAGGCGAGGCGATCGCCGTCCAGTGCGACGTGCTCAACAAGGCGAGCATCGAGGGGGCGCGCGACGCCGTGCTCGAGGCCTATGGCAAGGTGGACATCCTGATCAACGGCGCGGGCGGCAACAAGCGCGAGGCGTCGACCGGTCCCGACATGTCGTTCTTTGACCTGCCGGCGGACGCCGTGCAGTGGGTCTTTAACCTGAACTTTATCGGCACGCTGCTGCCGAGCCAAGTCTTTGGCAAGCTGATCGCCGATCAGGGCGAGGGGTCGATCTTGAACATCTCGTCCATGAACGCCTTCCGCCCCTTGACCAAGATCCCGGCGTACTCGGGCGCCAAGGCTGCGGTGAGCAACTTTACGCAGTGGCTGGCAGTCCACATGTCCCAAGAGTACTCGCCCAAGGTGCGCGTGAACGCCATCGCGCCCGGCTTTTTCCTGACCAACCAGAACCGCTACCTGCTCCTCGACGAGGAGACCGGCAAGTGGACGCCGCGCGGACAGCAGATCCTCGACCACACGCCCATGGGCGAGTTCGGCGTGCCCGAGGACCTGGTCGGCACGGTATTCTGGCTCCTCTCGCCCGGCGCGCGGTTCGTGCACGGCGTCGTGGTCCCGATCGACGGCGGCTTTTCGGCCTACGGCGGCGTCTAGCCGCTGCCCGGACACCCACCCCACCATCTCGCAAAGGAGAGAGACATGAACATTCCAGAAGCAGCCAAGGTCCTGGTCGACCTCGAACCCGAGTACGACTATATGGTCTGCATCGACTCGGATGGATGCGCGTTCGACACGATGGAGATCAAGCACAAAGAGTGCTTTTGCCCGAACATCATCAACCACTGGGATCTGCAGGGCGTGTCCAAGTATGCGCGCGAGGCAGCCGAGTTCACCAACCTGTACTCCGCGTGGCGCGGCGTGAACCGTTGGCCCGCGCTGATCAAGGTGTTCGACCTGCTCGCCGAGCGACCAGAGGTGATCAAGCGCGGCGTGGCGATCCCTAAGGCGCCTGCTATCCGGGCGTTCATCGCCGACCCAGCCTATCCGGGCAGCAACGACGGGCTGCGCGCCTACAAGGAGGCCCATCCCGACCCCGAGCTGGACAAGGCGCTGGCGTGGAGCTTGGCGGTCAATGCCACGATCGCCGACATGGTACACGGGATCCCGCCCTTCCCCTACGTGCGCGATAGCCTCGAGTTCCTGTTCGACAAGGCAGACATGATCGTCGTCTCGCAGACGCCGGACGAGGCGCTGTTTCGCGAGTGGCAGGAGCACGGCATCGACAAGTACGTGCGCGCGATCGCAGGACAGGAAAAGGGCACCAAGTCGCAGCACATCAAGTGGGGTGCGGGCGGCAAGTACACGCCCAACCACATCCTGATGATCGGCGACGCGCCCGGCGACATGCGCGCCGCGCGTGACAACAACGCGCTCTTTTTCCCGATCAACCCAGGGCACGAGGAAGAGAGCTGGCAGCGCTTCTACGAGGAAGGCGTGCACAAGTTCTTGGCGGAAGAGTTCGAGGGGGACTATGAGGCGCAACTGATCGCCGAGTTTGAAAAGTTCATGCCCAAGACGCCGCCATGGCAGCGCTAGGCGCGCCGCGGACAGGGAGGTAGAGATGCCGATAGGAAAGGGATACACCGACCGGACGCTGACAGAGGCGGAGGTGCGCGCGATCGTGGCGCAGGCCTTTGCCGAGCACGACATGACCGGCAAGCGGGTCCTGTTCATCACGCCCGATGCGACGCGCTCCGGGCCGATGGACCTCATGTTCCGCGTCTTCTATGACGCTATCGGCGAGCGAGCCGCCGCGATCGACTACCTGATCGCCCTCGGCACGCACATGGCGATGAACGACGAGCAGCTGAACAAGCTCTTCGGGCTGAGCGAGGCGGGCCGGGCGCGCTATGCCAAGGTCCGGATCTACAATCACGAGTGGGAAAAGCCAGAGACGTTTATCGAGATCGGCACCATCTCAGC